>JAKAMD010000170.1 GCA_021823875.1 Pseudomonadota bacterium
CAGTATGCTTCAGCGTCTCGGCGATCGCCCAGGCCGCCTCGATCGCGCCGTCGAGGCCGGGCGCCAGGATCGGGCAATCGTCGATGGGCACGATGTGATGGGTGCGCGGCGCGGTGAAGCCGACCTCCAGCACGTCATGGGTGCCGCGCCGTGCATGCAGCACCGCGCGCCTGCGGCCGTCGCCATGGGCATCGATCAGCGGCTCGACCGGCGCCAGCACGCCAGCCTGCGCCAGTGCCTCCACCACCAGATTGCGCTTCCACAGGTGATATTCGGCCAGCGACCAGTGCTGCAGCGCGCAGCCGCCGCATTGCGTGAAGTGCTTGCAGATCGGCGCGACGCGCTCGGGGCTCGGCTTGTCGACATGCACCAGATGACGCCGATCGGGATGGCCGGCGACCGGCTCGACCGTCACCGTCTCACCCGGCAGCGCATAGGGCACATAGGCCGGGCCGGCCGGCGTTTCGGTAACGCCGTCGCCGCGATGGCCGAGGCGGACGATGGTGAGCTGTTCAGTCACGCGCGGCCCCCAGCAGGAATTCCGCATTGCCGTCGCCGCCGGCGATCGGCGACGGAATAACGCCTATTACGCGCCAGCCGAGCGATGCAACAAACGCGGAGATGTCGCCGCAGACTGCCGCATGCACCGCCGGATCGCGCACCACGCCTTTCTTCAGCGCGGCGCGGCCGGCCTCGAATTGCGGCTTGATCAGCGCGACGAGTTGCGCCGGCATCTTGGCGAGCGCCAGCGCGGCGGGCGCGACCTGCTTGAGCGAAATGAAGCTGACGTCGATGGTCACCAGGTCGGGCGGCTCCTCGAAAGTCGCAGGGGACAGATCACGGATATCGGTCTCTTCCAGCACGACGATTTCTGGCCGGGCCCGCAAGGATTCATGCATCTGGGCGCGCCCGACGTCGACGGCGTAGACCTTGCGGGCGCCGCGCTCCAGCAAAACTTGCGTAAAGCCGCCGGTGGACGCGCCGACATCGAGGCAGATGCGGCCGCGCGGATCAAAACCGAAATGATCGAGTGCCGCCGTGAGCTTCACGCCGCCGCGCGAAACATAGGGATGCGCTGGCGTGGCGCGCAGCACGGCATCGGCGGCGATTTCTTCCGAAGCCTTGCGCACGACGACGTTGTTGGCGGTGACCAGGCCGGCTTCGATCGCAGCCTGCGCCTTGGTGCGGCTATCGAACAGACCGCGCACGACCAGCAGGCGATCGGCGCGTTGGCGCGAGGGCATTAGAGACTCCATTGGTGCTTTTCCCGGGCGCAGCGCAGCGCGAAGCGGTGCGCTGCAGACCCGGGATCGCACAATGCGCGGAGATTCAGCATCAGATGGCAAGTTGGTCGGACAAATCAACCCAATCAGGATTAGTCTTCTCCACCAACTCAAATTTCCAAGTTCGGTGCCACCGTTTCAGCGTGCGCTCACGCAAACGCGCATCGAGAATAGAGGAATATTCCTCGAAATAAACCAATTTGCTGACGCCATAGCTCTTGGTAAAGCCGCGAACTTTCTTGCTTTTGTGCTCGGTCATGCGACGCGTCAGATCGTTTGTCACGCCGACATAGAGCACGCCTTTCGGGCGGTTAGTCAAAACATAAAGAAAGAACCGGGCGTCAACCATGTGTGGGCGTTGTCCGATGGAAGCGCCCGTTCTGGTGCGGTCCCGGGTCTGCGGCGCAACACTTCGTGTTGCACCGCGCCCGGGACAAGTCTCAGGCCAACTTCACCGTCTCGGCGGCGACGTCCTTGCCCAGGGCTTCGAACGCCTTGACCACGATGCCTTTGGCATCGAGCCCGGCCTTGGCGTACATCGCCGCCGGCGTGTCCTGATCGATAAAAATGTCGGGCAGCACCATGCTGCGCACGCGCAAGCCGTTCTCCAACAGACCATGCTCGGCCAGCGCCTGCAGCACGAAGGAACCGAAGCCGCCGACCGAGCCTTCCTCGATGGTGATCAGCACTTCGTGCTCGCGCGCGAGCCGCAGCAGCAGATCGAGATCGAGCGGCTTGGCGAAACGCGCATCGGCGACCGTGGTCGACAATCCATGCGCCTTTAGTTCCGTGGCCGCTTTCAAGCATTCGGCGAGCCGGGTGCCGTAGGAGAACAGCGCGATCTTGCTGCCTTCTGTAAGCACGCGGCCCTTGCCGATCTCGAGTGGCTGGCCGTCCTCGGGCATGGGCACGCCAACGCCTTCGCCGCGCGGATAGCGCAGCGCGCTCGGGCGGTCGTCGATCGCGACTTGCGTCGCCACCATGTGCACGAGTTCGGCTTCGTCGGCCGCCGCCATCAGCACGAAGCCGGGCAGGCAGCCGAGATAGGCGATGTCGAACGAGCCGGCATGGGTCGGTCCATCGGCGCCGACCAAGCCGGCACGGTCGAGCGCAAAGCGCACCGGCAGCCGCTGAATGGCGACGTCGTGCACCACCTGGTCGTAGCCGCGCTGCAGGAAGGTGGAATAGATCGCCGCGAACGGCTTGAAGCCCTCCGTCGCCATGCCGGCGGCGAAGGTCACCGCATGCTGCTCGGCGATGCCGACATCGAACGTACGCTTGGGAAATTCCTTCTCGAACAGATCGACGCCAGTGCCCGACGGCATGGCCGCGGTGATGGCGACGATCTTGTCGTCTTTGCGCGCTTCCTTGATCAGGCTCTCGCCGAACACCTTGGTGTATTGCGGCGCGCCGCCCTTCGACTTGGCCTGCGCGCCGGTGGCGACGTCGAACTTGACCACGCCGTGATACTTGTCGGCGGAATTCTCGGCCGGGGCGTAGCCCTTGCCCTTCTGCGTGACGACGTGCACCAGGATCGGGCCGATCTCGGCATCGCGCACATTGCGCAACACCGGCAGCAGGTGGTCGAGATTATGTCCATCGATGGGCCCGACATAATAGAAGCCGAGCTCCTCGAACAACGTGCCGCCGGTGACATAGCCGCGCGCATGCTCGATCGCGCGCGTGATGGCGCGGTCGATGGCCTTCGGCAGATGATGGGTGAGCTGCTTGCCGACGTCGCGCAGCTTCAAATAGGTGTGCCCGGAGCCGAGTCGCGCCAGATAAGCCGACATGGCGCCGACCGGCGGGGCGATCGACATGTCGTTGTCGTTGAGGATGACTATCAGCCGCTCGTTGCGGGCGCCGGCATTATTCATCGCTTCGTAGGCCATGCCGGCGGACATGGAGCCGTCGCCGATCACGGCGATGACGTGGTTCTTCTTGCCGGCAAGGTCGCGCGCGACCGCCATGCCGAGCCCGGCCGAGATCGAAGTCGAGGAATGGGCGGCGCCGAACGGGTCGTATTCGCTTTCGGCGCGCTTGGTGAACCCCGACAGGCCACCCCCCTGGCGGAGGGTGCGGATGCGGTCGCGCCGGCCGGTGAGGATCTTGTGCGGATAAGCTTGGTGGCCGACGTCCCAGATCAGCCGGTCGTCGGGGGTGTCGAAGACGTAATGCAGGGCGACCGTCAGTTCGACCACACCCAACCCCGCGCCGAGATGACCGCCGGTCTTGGCGACCGCGGAAATCGTCTCGGTGCGCAGCTCGTCGGCGAGCTGCTTGAGCTGGTCGGCCGACAGGTTCTTCAGGTCGCTAGGCAGGCGGACACGGTCGAGCAGCGGGGTGGTGGAAGTCTCGGACAAGAGCAACTCCGGTAACGGTGTTTGGCTACTACTGGGCGGGCCGCCTCCGGCCTCCGCGCGGTTTCCGCCAGCCAAGTCTATGAAACCTACACCAGATCGGGTTCTGGGGGCAATGAAACCCAGGACTGCATAGGGAAAAGAAGGCCCTACCACCAAGTCCCAGGGGGCGGCTTGGTTCCGTCCGCAGCCGGGCCGGCTGGCTAATCGACGTCCAGGGGCTCGCTGCCGGCCGGCTTGCCGGAGGCGTCCAGGGTGATCTTTTCCACCCGGGCCTCGGCCTGGCGCAACAGCTCCTCGCAGCGCTTCTTCAGCACCTCGCCGCGCTCGTAGATCTTCACCGACTCCTCGAGCGGGACCTTGCCTTCTTCGAGCCGCCTGACGATCGATTCCAGCTCCTCGATCGCCCGCTCAAAGGGCATTTTGCTGATATCGGCGTTGCTGTCGGCCATTCCGGTTCCCGGCTCGATTCGTGTGGGGCGCATCCTATGCCGTCCGGGGACGGCGGCGAAAGCCCGCGCGGGCGAAATCTAACCGCGCATCAGCGCCGTCACATGGGCGGCGACCGAGCGCGACAGGCCCTCCAGGTCGTAGCCGCCTTCCAGCATGGAGACCACGCGCCCGCCCGCGCACTGGTCGGCAACTTCCATCAGCTTCTGGGTGACCCAAGCGTAATCGGCCTCCACCAGATTGAGATTGGCCAGCGGATCGCGGGTGTGGGCGTCGAAGCCGGCCGAGATGATGAGGATGTCCGGCTTGAACTCGCGCAGGCGCGGCAGGATGGTGACTTCGAAAGCCTCGCGGAAGGCGTCGCCGCCGTCACCGGCCGACAGCGGCGCATTGACGATGGTGTTGAACTGGCCGCGCTCGCTGACCGCACCGGTACCGGGGTAAAGCGGCATCTCGTGGGTCGAGCAGTACATCACGCTGTTGTCGGCCCAGAAAATGTCCTGCGAGCCGTTGCCGTGATGGACGTCGAAGTCGATCACCGCGGCGCGCTCGGCGCCATGCTTCTTCTGCGCGTAGCGGGCGGCGATCGCCGCGCTGTTGAACAGGCAGAAGCCCATCGGCCGCGCCGTCTCGGTATGATGGCCGGGCGGACGCACCGCCACGAAGGCATTGGCCACCTTGCCGGTCATCACCTCGTCGACTGCCTGCATGCCGCCGCCGACCGCGCGCAGCGCCGCCTCGTAGCTGCCCGGCGACATGGTGGTGTCGGCATCGAGCCGCACCAGGCCCTCTTCCGGCGTCGCGCTGCGCAGCGCCTCGACGTAGTCCATTGGATGGCAGAGCGCGACGATCTCCACCGGCGCCAGCGGCGCCTGTTCGCGCGCCAGCGTCTGGAATTTTTCGGCTTCCAGCACCCGTTCGATCGCGCGCAGGCGATCCGGCCGCTCGGGATGGCCCATCGGGGTGAGATGGTCGAGGCAGGCGCGGTGGCTGAGGAGAAGAGTGGTCATTAGCTACACTTAGACATTCTGATCTTCGGGCGAAAGACCTCTCTCGGCCTCATGCTGAGGAGCGCCGCGAAACGGCGCGTCTCGAAGCGTGGGGCCGTCCCCATCCTTCGAGACGCCGCTGGGCGGCTTCCTCAGGATGAGGGCGGATGAAGTCACGTAAGTGGCTTCAAACTGACCCCCTTGGGTGGCGGCATATCGTCAGGCACGAAGAAATCGCACTGCAACGGCTGGCTGGGATCGACGCGGTACTGGTCGAAATCGGTGATGCCCTCGGCGGCGAGGAAGGTGTCGTCGATCAGGAAATTGCCCGAGAAGCTCGGCGGCTTCTGGAAGATGCGCCAGGCGGCTTCGGACAGGATCTCCGGCTTGCGCGACATCTTCATCATGGCATTGCCGCCGAGCAGGTTCTGGATCGCCGCGGTGGCGATGGTGGTGCGCGGCCACAGCGTATTGACCGCGACCTTGCCGGCGAGTTCGCCGGCCAAGCCCAGCGCCACCAGGCTCATGCCGAACTTGGCCATGGAATAGGCGGTGTGCGGCGCGAACCACTTGGTCTGCATGTCGAGCGGCGGCGACAGCATGAGGATATGCGGCTGCGGCGATTTCAACAGATGCGGGATGGCGTATTTCGACACCATGAAGGTGCCGCGCGCGTTGATCTGATGCATGAGATCGAAGCGGCGCATGTCGGTCTGCGTGACCGGCGTGAGCGAGATCGCGCTGGCATTGTTGACCACGATGTCGATGCCGCCGAAATGACTGGCGGTGCGCTCGATGGCGTCCTTCACCGCCGCCTCGTCGCGCACGTCGACTGCCAGTGGCAGCGCGCCGCCGCCTACTTTGGCGATCAGCGCGGCGGCGGTGTGGATGGTGCCTTCCAGCCGCGGATGCGGCTCCACGGTCTTGGCTGCGATCGCCACATTGGCGCCGTCGGCTGCCGCGCGCAGCGCGATCGCGAGACCGATTCCGCGCGAGCCGCCGGTGATGAAGAGCGTCTTGCCTGCAAGCGACATGGGGGCCTCGCGTTTCCTCTTGGATTTTTATGCAGGTTAGCAGCCGCCAGCCGGCGGCGGCTACTCCACCAGCGCGGCGTCGGCCTGGGTGACACTGTCGGCGCCGGTTGTGACGCTGCGCTCGAGGCCTACCGTCGCGACCGCGACATTCTCGGCGAAGAAACGGGCAAGCGCCGTGCGGCCGGCGCCGTCGGCGTTCTCGCGCAACGCGGCGAGCGCCTGCTCAGCGAGCATTGAGCCGCCGGCGGCCTGGCCGAACAGCCGCAGATAGGGCGTGGCGCCGGCGAGCGCCGCGTCGGCGTCCTTCTGCGCCAGCAGCCATTGGGTGGCGCGCTCGAGGCTGTCGATGGTTTCGGTCAGGCGCGCCGCGGTGTCGCCGAAACCCGCCGCATTGCTCGCCTTCACCGCCGCGGCTGTGCGGCGCAATTCGTCGATGTAAGCCGCGACGGTCGCGCCGCCGTTAAGCGGGAGCTTGCGCGTGACCAGGTCGATGGCCTGGATGCCGTTGGTGCCTTCGTAGATGGCGGCGATGCGGGCGTCGCGATAATGCTGGGCGGCGCCGGTTTCCTCGATGAAGCCCATGCCGCCATGCACCTGCACGCCGAGCGAGGCGACCTCGATGCCGATATCGGTGGAGAAGGCTTTCGCGACCGGCGTGAGCAGCGAGGCGCGTTCGTGCGCGGCCTTGCGCACGGCCTCGTCCTTGCCGCGATAGGAGCGGTCGATGGCGGTGGCGGTGGCATAGCAGATCGCGCGCGCGGCGCCGGTAAGCGTGCGCATGGTGAGCAGCATGCGCTTGACGTCGGGATAATGAATGATGGTGCCGCCGCCGCCCTGCTTGCGTTCGCGCGCGTAGCTAAGCGCCTGCTGCAAGGCGCGTTCGGCGATGGCGACACCCTGTAAACCGACCGCAAGCCGCGCCCGGTTCATCATGGTGAACATGCAATGCATGCCCTTGTGTTCCTCGCCGATGAGGAAGCCGACTGCGCCACCCTTGTCGCCGTAGATCATGGTGCAGGTGGGCGAGGCATGGATGCCCATCTTGTGCTCGAGCGAATGCGCGCGCACGTCATTGCGCGTGCCCATTGTTCCATCTTTATTGAGCAGGAATTTCGGAATCAGGAACAGCGAGATGCCCTTGGTGCCGGCCGGCGCATCAGGCAGGCGGGCCAGCACGAAGTGGATGATGTTGTCGGTGAGATCGTGCTCGCCGTAGGTGATGAAGATCTTCGAGCCGGTGATGCGGTAGGTGCCGTCGGCGGCGCGTTCCGCCTTGGTGCGCAGCGCACCGACGTCCGAGCCGGCCTGCGGCTCGGTGAGCTGC
>JAKAMD010000171.1 GCA_021823875.1 Pseudomonadota bacterium
GGCCGCAGCAGGCTGCCGACATGGTCGGCGCGGAAGGGGGGCTTGGTGCGCAGCATATTGTTTCTCTCCCTCATCTTTCTTATCCCTCCCCTGAAAGGGGAGGGTGGCTGCGAGCGCTAGCGAGCAGCCGGGTGGGGTCACGTTGAGCGAGCCCCCGCCCGGCTCGCTTCGCTCGCCACCCCCCCCGCAAGCGGGGGAGGGAAAAGTCAATGGCCCCAAACCTCTTCCGCCAGTTCGACGATCATCCTGAGCTTCGCCCATTGTTCCTCTTCCGCCAGCAGGTTGCCTTCCTCGGTGGAGGCAAAGCCACATTGCGGCGATAGGCAAAGTTGATCGAGATCGATGAATTTCGACGCCGCCTCGATGCGGCGCTTCAAGTCGTCCTTGGATTCCAGCCGGCCCGACTTGGTGGTGACGAGGCCGAGCACCACCGTCTTGCCCTTGGGCACCAGCCTGAGCGGCTCAAAGCCGCCGGCGCGGTCGCTGTCGTATTCCATGAAATAGCCGTGCACGTTGATGCTGTTGAACAGGATCTCCGCCACCGGCTCGTAGCCCCCCGTGGCCACGAAGGTCGATTGGAAATTGCCGCGGCACAGATGCATGGTGATGGTCATGTCATCGGGAATGTCGGAGATCGCCGCATTGATCATGTCGGCATAGATCGCCGGCAATTGTTCGGGATCGTCGCCGCGATTGGCCACTTGCTCGCGTAATTTGGGATCGCACAGATAGGTGAAGTTGACTTCGTCAAGCTGCAGATAACGGCAGCCGGCATCGGCAAAGGCGCGTACCGCCTTGCGGTAGCTCTGGCCGAGGTCGCGATAGAAATCATCCATGCCGGGATAGATCGATTCCGGCACCGCATCGCGGCCGTAGCGGAAATGCAGCGACGACGGCGAGGGGATCGTCATCTTCGGCACGACGCGCGTGTGTTCCTTGACGAAGTCGAAATGCTCCAGCATCGGATGCGTGGTGAACGTGCCGAGTTTGCCGATGACACGCAGCATCATCGGCTTGGGATTCTTGCCCTGGAAGCTGATCTTGCGCTCGCCGAGATAGGCTTCGACCCCGGGCAGGCCGCCAAGGAAGTCGTAATTCCAGAAGGCACGGCGGAATTCGCCGTCAGTCGCCGCCTTGAGGCCGATGTCTTCCTGGCGCTTGATAATCTTTTCGATCTCCGCGTCTTCCACCGCCTTGAGCGCGGCAGCCGAAATCTCGCCACGCTCGCGCTTGGCACGCGCGTCTTTCAGTGGGGCGGTGCGCAGCAGGCTACCGACGTGATCGGCGCGAAAAGGCGGGCTGGTTCTCTTCATCTTGCGGGCGGCTTTCACAACAAAAACGGCCGGCGCCAAATCGACGCCGGCCGCTAATTTAGCGGTCGAGGAGATGATCGCCAGCGCTATTTCGCGATCGCCTTCTCGTAGGGGTAGATCACGTTGCCGCTCTTGTATTTCGGCGGATAGAGGATCACCTCAGTTTTCAGATCGCGGAAATCGTCGATGCTGTTGCCCTTGATGTTCTGGAACTGGGCGGCCAGCGTGCGCTCCTGCGCCCACTCGCCCAACTTGCCGAACTTCACGTCGCCCACCACCGTGTGGAAGGTGGCCTTGTGCAGATAGGCGGCGAGCTTGTCGTCATTGAGGCTTTTGGTGGCGGTGATGGAGTCACCGAGCACTTGCAGGTAGGCATAAGCCCAGACCGGCATGTAATAGCCGAGCGGGTCGACACCCTGGCCCTTGGCGCGCTCCTGGTACTTCTTGATGAGCTCGAAGGAGCCAGGAAATTCCATCGACTTGACCGGCAGCCAAGTCTCGTAATTGACGATGCCGTTGAGGAGCGGCCCAAGCTTGGTCTTGAACACGGTCGCCTGCAGGCCGACCATGGCGCCGCCCCACATCTTCGGCTTGAAGCCGACCTCGTGCATGGCTTGCACCATACCGACCGTGTCGAGCGGATAAGAGCAGATCACCAGCAGGTCCGGATTGATCGCTTTGATCGCGCGCACGATCGGGCTGAAATCGGTCGTCGAGGGCGGATAGCTCTTGTCATAGACGATCTTGAAGCCGGAGGTCTTGGCATTCTCGCGCGCGCCCTCGCAGGCATTGCGGCCGAACTCCGCGTCGGCGGAGGCAAGGGCGATGGTCTTCGGTTTCGGCTTCTGTACCTCGGCCACCTTGAAGAAGCCGCGGGTGAAGGCCGGCTTCGGCGTCGGCCCGTTCGGGATCATCGAGAAGTATTTGTTGTACTTGAACTTGTCGTTGATGCCGGTGCCGAACAGGCTGACCAGCAGCTTGTTCTTGCGGATCGCGACCGTCAGCGCCGGCGCGATCTGGGTCGAGGCGTAGCCGGAGACGATCAAGTCGACTTTGTCGACGTCGAGCAACTTGGTGTAGATGCCGGGCACCTCGGCCGGCTTGCTGTGATCGTCGTAGTAGACGAGCTTGACCGGGCGGCCGAGCAGCCCGCCCTTGGCGTTGATGTCGTCTTCCCAGATTTGCATCGCCAGCAGCGACATTTTGCCGTTGGCAGAGAGTGGGCCGGTGAGCGCCATGCCGAAGCCGATCTTGATCGGCTCGGCCGCCTTGGCTGGTGTCGCGGCCAGGAGAAGCGCCGCCGCGCCCGCCGCCAAGGCCAGGCGTCCAAAGCTAAGCCATTGCGATTCCTTGGACATTTGTTTTCCCCGTTGCGATACGCAAAGGCCGCGCGAAAGCGCGCGACCGCTCGTTAGGCTTGGTATTGCAACGGTGATGCTAATAAGCGGCCCGACGGGTGCGCTTATCCAAGATCAAGTCCCACCCCAAACTTCCTCGGCCAGTTCCACGATCATCCGGAGCTTGGCCCACTGCTCCTCCTCGGCCAGCACGTTGCCTTCCTCGGTCGAGGCGAAGCCGCATTGCGGCGACAGGCAGAGCTGCTCAAGCGGAACGTATTTGGTCGCCTCCTCGATGCGGCGTTTGATGTCGCCTTTCTGCTCCAGCCGTCCGCTCTTGGAGGTGACGAGCCCGAGCACGAGTTGCTTGTTGCCTTTGGGGAAATAGCGCAGCGGCTCGAAACCGCCGGCGCGGTCGGTGTCATATTCGAGGAAATAGCCGTCGATATTCGTTTTGGCGAGCAGTTGCTCGGCGACGAATTCGTAGCCGCCCGAGGCGATGAAGGTGGAGCGGAAGTTGCCGCGGCAGGAATGCATGGTGATGGTCATGTCGGCGGGCTTGTCCGCCAGCGCCGCGTTGGTCACTTCCGCATAGATTGCCGGCAGCCTGTCGGGATCGTCGCCGCGCTTCTTCGATTCCTCGCGTTCGTGCGGATCGCAGATCATCGCCCAGGCGGTGTCGTCGAATTGCAGATAACGGCAGCCGGCGTCGTAGAAGGCGTGAACCGCCTTCTTCCAGGCGGCGGCGATGTCGGCGAAGAAATTGTCGAGGTTGGGATAGGCCTCCTTGCTCACCATCTTGCGGCCTTGCCGGAAGTGGAAAGTGGAGGGCGCCGGAATGCACTGCTTCGGCGTGGTGCGGCAATGCTCCTTGAGAAACTTGAAGTGTTCGATCTGCGGATGGCCGGCGAAATCGACCTTGCGGTTGATCATGATCGCCTGGCTCTTGGTGACGACGCCGTGGAACTTGATCGGCGGCGCATCGATCAGGTCAACGCCCTGAAGACCCGCGAAGAAATCGAAATGCCACCAGGAGCGGCGGAACTCGCCGTCGGTGGCGAGCTTGAGGCCAACCTCTTCCTGCTTCTTGACGATCTTTTCGATCTCGACGTCCTCGACCGCCTTGAGCGCTTTGTCGTCGTACTCGCCCTTCTCGTGTTTGGCCCGCGCTTGTTTCAAAGGCGCGGTGCGCAGCAGGCTGCCGACGTGATCGGCGCGAAAAGGCGGCTTGGTGCGTTGACTCATGATTGGTTCGCTCCCGGAATATTCTTCTTGCTCGGCATGGCATATCCTCCCTCCCCGCATGCGGGCAGGGAGGGAGCGGGTGTTACTCCCCCCATACTTCGTCGGCGAGCTCGACGATCATGCGCAGCTTCGCCCACTGCTCTTCTTCGGCAAGGACGTTGCCTTCTTCGGTCGAGGCGAAGCCGCACTGCGGGGACAGGCAAAGCTGGTCGAGCGCGACGAATTTTGTCGCTTCATCGATGCGCTTCCTGATGTCCTCGCGCGGCTCCAGCCGTCCCGTCTTGGTCGTGACCAACCCCAGCACCACGATTTTGTTGCCTTTGGGCAAGAAGCGCAGCGGCTCAAAACCGCCGGCACGGTCGGTGTCGTATTCCAGGAAGTAACCGTCGTAATTGCACTTGGCGAGCAGGCTTTCCGCCACCGGCTCATAACCGCCGGAGGAAATGAAAGTGGAGCGGAAATTGCCGCGGCAGACATGGGTCGTGATCACCATATCGGCGGGCTTGGCTTCCAGCGCCTTGTTGATGCACCTGGTGTATGACTCCTGCAGGTGATCGACATCGAGGCCGCGCTCGCGTGCCTTCTTCAGCTCTTCCTGCGAGCAGAGATAGGCCCAGGCGGTATCGTCGAACTGCAGATAACGGCAGCCGGCATCGTAGAAGGCCTTCACCGCCTTCTGATAGGCGATGGCGAGATCGTCGAAGATGTCGTCGCGGCTGGCGTAAGCACCCTTGTCCACCGCGTCGGGCTCGAGCCGGAAGTGCATGACGGCCGGAGACGGGATGGTCATTTTCGGCGTCACCTTGGTGTGCGCCTTGAGAAACTTGAAATGCTCCACCATCGGATGGTTGGAAAAGCCGATCTTGTCCTTGATGTGAATGACATGCGGCTTGGTAAGGACGCCCTGGAACTGGATGCCGACACTGCCTTCGATGATCTCGACGCCGTCCAGCATGCCGAAGAAGTCGTAATGCCACCACGAGCGGCGGAACTCGCCGTCGGAGGCGAGCTTGAGGCCGATTTCTTCCTGCTTGCGAATGACCTTCTCGATCTCGCGATCCTCGACCTCGCGCAGCTGCGCGGCGGTGATTTCGCCTTTTTCCCGCTTGATGCGGGCTTCCTTGATCGGCTGCGTGCGCAGAAAACTGCCGACAATGTCAGCCCGGAAAGGTGGCTTGCTACGTTGCATGGACATCTTCTCTCCCATTTTGGCTTAGAGGCTTATCATTAATAAAGTTCGGCCGCGACCGGCCGGCGGATCAGGACGGCGCCCGGCACGAGATCGCGCGTGCCCTGGTTGGCGAGCGCAAGCTGAAGATTGCGGTGTGCGAGGCGCGCATGCTCGCGCATTAGCGCCTCGGCGCGGGCGCCTTCGCGGTCCTCGATGGCGCGCACGACACAATGGTGGTGATCCTGGGCGATGGTCAAAATCTTGCTGGCTTCCGGCAGCTTGGCCTGCACCATGACGAAGCCGCTCGGCGAGGCGAACGGCAAGTTGAGCGCGCGCTCGATCTGGCGCGCCAGCACGGGGCTGTCGGCGGCCTCGACCAGCGATGCGTGAAAGCGGCCGTTGAGCCTGACATAGTCGGAAAAATGGTCGACGCTCAGCGACGGCAGCGCGGCGATCTCGTCGATTTGCTGCAGAGTGTCCTTCATCTCCTTGAGGAGAGGGCCGCGGGTGCCGCGTTCAGCCGCAATCCGCGCGGCGAAACCCTCCAGCGTGCCGCGCAGCTCGATGGCATCATAAATGTCGCGTTCCGAAAACGCCTTGATGGCGAAGCCGCCGGACGGGATCGCCTCCAAGAAACCCTCGTCCTCGAGACGCACCAACGCCATGCGGATGGGCGTCCGCGACATCCCGAGCCGGTCGACCACCGACAGTTCCGAAATACGGTCGCCGGGCTTGAGCTCGCCCGACAGGATGAGGTCACGTAGCGCCAGTTGCGCCTTGACCGTCTGCGACGCGGCCCGCTCGCTGCCGGCGATCTGGGTGGGCACGGTGGGCTCCTTCTTTTTTTCTGCCCAATTCTTGAGATTATTGGAGTTCATGCTGTATACAATAAACTTAAAAATGGCGGCTTGGCCACCGTCGAGGCGCCTAAAAATGAAAAACAGGGAGGAGACGGAGGGGGCCGACCCCAACGTCTGTATACACCAAGGAACTCATTGGCTTACCGGGAATGCCAAGCCGCCCCGAGCGGCGGCTGACTTCATGGTCGGCCGCGCAGGGTTCATGACACATCACCATTCAGCGGGAGTGAAATAAATGGCGAAGAATCTGGAAGAAAAGATCAAGGAGGCCGGCAACGCCGTGTCGATGATGCGCAATTCGCAGATCGGCGCATATGTTTATCCGGTGGTCGCGCCGGAATTCTCGAACTGGCGCGACGAACAGCGCGCCTGGCGCGACAGCTGCGTGTTGTTCGACCAGTCGCACCACATGGTCAATCTGTTCGTGGAAGGGCCGGATACGGTCAAGCTGCTGTCGCACCTGTCGACCAACTCGTTCACGAACTTCTCCATCGACCAGGCCAAACAGTTCGCTCCGGTCACCCATTATGGCCATGTGATCGGCGACGGCATCCTGTTCTATCTCGCCGAAAACAGCATGTGCTATGTCGGCCGCAACCCGGCGGCGAACTGGATCGAGTTCCACGCCAAGACCGGCGGCTACAATGTCACAACCAAATACGACGACCGTTCGCCGTCGCGTCCAATGGGCAAGCCGGTAACGCGCAGCTTTTACCGGTACCAGATCCAGGGCCCCAACGCGCAGGACGTCATCAAGAAGCTCAATGGCGGCGTCTTCCCGGACATCAAGTTCTTCCGCATGGGCTACATCACCATCGCCGGCTGCAAGGTGCGCGCCCTGCGTCATGGCATGGCGGGCGCGCCGGGCCTCGAGGTGTGGGGCCCCTACGAGCAGGTCGACGAGATCAAGAACGCCATCATGGAAGCCGGCAAGGACTTCGGTATCGTCGCGGTCGGCGCCCGCGCCTATGCGACCAACACGCTCGAATCCGGCTGGATTCCCTCGCCGGTGCCGGCAATCTATTCCGGCGACAAGCTCAAGGCCTATCGCGAATGGCTGCCGCTCACCAGCTACGAGGCCAACGCCTCGATCGGCGGCAGCTTCGTCTCCAAGAATATCGAGGACTATTACACTTCGCCTTACGAGCTCGGCTACAACACCTTCACCAAGTTCGACCACGACTTCATCGGCGCCGATGCGCTGAAGGCGATGGAAGGCAAGAACAAGCGTAAGAAGGTGACCTTCGCCTGGGACAATAAGGACGTCGAGCGCATCTGGGCCTCGCAGCTCGCGCCCGCCGGCGAGAACTACAAATTCATCGACCTGCCGCTGTCGAACTACGCCTCATCGTCCTACGACGCGGTGATGAAGGGCGGCAAGATCGCCGGCGCCTCGATGTTCTCGGGCTACAGCTTCAACGAACGCAAGATGCTATCGCTCGGCTGGGTCGAGGAGGAGTTCTCCGAGCCCGGCACCGAACTGACGCTGGTCTGGGGCGAGGAAAACGGC
>JAKAMD010000172.1 GCA_021823875.1 Pseudomonadota bacterium
TGCCCATGGAGCCGACCGCTTCCTCGCCGGTGGTGGCCATCGGCGTCATCAGGAATTTCACGTCTTCCTGGCTGTAGCCGAAGGCCTGCTGGCGATCGAGCAGCGTGAGGTTGGACTTCGGCGAGTGGTTCTCGGTCGCCGGCAGGTCTTCCAGCACGATCTGGCTGTTGGCGAGCCATTCCTTGTAGGGATGGCTCTGCGCCAGCGTCGCCTTCAATTCCTCGTCGGGAATGAGGCGGCCTTCGTCGAGGTCGACCAGCAGCATCTTGCCCGGCTGCAGGCGCCACTTCTTGATGATGTCCTTTTCCGCGATCGGCAGCACGCCCATCTCGGACGCCATGATGATGCGGTCATCGCGCGTGAGCAGATAGCGCGCCGGCCGCAAGCCGTTGCGGTCGAGCGTGGCGCCGATCTGGCGGCCATTGGTGAAGGCGATCGCGGCTGGGCCGTCCCACGGCTCCATCAGTGCGGCATTGTATTCGTAGAAAGCGCGCCGCTTCTCGTCCATGAGCGGATTGCCCGCCCAGGCCTCCGGGATCATCATCATCACGGCATGCGCGAGCGAGTAGCCGCCCTGGTAGAGGAACTCGAGCGCATTGTCGAAGCAGGCGGTGTCGGACTGGCCCTCGTAGGAGATCGGCCACAGTTTGCTGATGTCCTTGCCGAAGCGCGGCGAGGATACCGAGGCTTGGCGTGCCGCCATCCAGTTGGTGTTGCCGCGCAGCGTGTTGATTTCGCCGTTGTGCGCGATGTAGCGGTAGGGGTGCGCCAGCGACCAGGTCGGGAAGGTGTTGGTGGAGAAGCGCTGATGCACCAGCGCCAGCGCCGACTCGAAATCAGGATCGTGCAGGTCGGGATAATAGGTGCCGAGCTGGTCGGCCAGGAACATGCCCTTGTAGATCACCGTGCGGCAGGAGATCGACACCGGGTAATAACTGGCGACGCGCCGCTCGCGCTTCTTGTAGATGGCGGCGGAAATCTGCTTGCGCAGGATGTAGAGGCGGCGCTCGAACTCGCTCTCCGACATCTTCTTCTTGCCGAGGCCGATGAACACCTGCTGATGCACCGGCTCGGTCGGCTTCACCGATTCACCGAGCGTCGAATTGTCCGTCGGCACGTCGCGCCAGCCCAAGAGCTTGAGGCCCTCGCGCGCGATTACCTCGGCATAGATGTCGCGGATGATCTGCCGCCAGCTCTTCTCGCGCGGCAGGAACAGTTGCCCGATGGCGTACTGCCCCAGCGCCGGCAGGGTGAAGCCGAGCTCGGCAGCCTTCTTGGCGAAAAATTTGTGCGGAATCTGCACCAGGATGCCGGCGCCGTCACCCATGCGCGGATCGGCGCCGACCGCGCCGCGGTGCTCGAGATTGCACAGGATCCTGAGACCGTCCTCGACGATCTGATGGGACTTCACGCCTTTGATGTTGGCAACGAAACCGACGCCGCAGGAATCCTTGTCGAGCGCCGGATCGTAAAGACCCATCGCCTGCCGCCCGACCATGCCGTCGCCGTCCTGTCGCTCGCTCATCTCGCCCTTCCTCGCCGGACTCTGATTGGGCCGTCCGGCGCACCCACCTCGTCCGCAGCAGCGCACAACTGCCCCCGCGGTCCTTCGGCAATCTCATCTCATATGACGAGCAGCCTTGCCCAGCTTTATTGCGCCGTGGCTGCTCCTTTTGGGCGCCTTCGGTGCCCGCCCTCGTTCCGCACTCCGGCGAAGCGAAAAAGGCCGGCTCCGCGGCCGCCGCCATTAGGACAGCAATGCTGTCCTAACCGACATTGCCAAATTTTGCCCTGCCGCACAAGGCTGGTCCACGCCTGAATTCAGGGCGCCATTCGCTTTGTTGCAGCGGGCGGCTCCTTCCAAGCAAGAACAAGACCAGCCGGCCTCGGTTCGCGCAACCTCCTTGCTTTCGGGGGCGCGGGAAACTCGCGCCGGATTAACCGTTTAACCTTCGATTAAGGAAACAGGGGCGCCCGGCGGGGCATCCGCTATGCTCCTCCGCGTAAGCGCGGAACGAGAGCCGGCACGAGCGACGATATTGAGACCTTCCCCGGTGCGGGCAATCCGAGCAGCGAGCGGCGAAGGCGCGGCGGTGAACCATGGGACGGGCGAATTCGGTGAAACGGGGACTGACCATCGGCCTGGCGATTGCCGTGGCCGGCATCACCTATTCCTACGTTTCAGCGCGCTCGTTCAGGAGTGAACCGGCGTCTTATGTCGAGGCCCCCTCGCTGCGCGCTGAGCCGGCCTATGCCGCGGTGAAGCCGGCGTCCGACATCATCGCCAGCGTGCGCGAGATGGGGCTGGCCCCCAACAGCGAGGTCCTGCGGCGTGGGCCCTATTACGTGCTGCACGCCTTGAACACGCGCGGCACCGAGCTGCGCGTGATCGCCGACGCCCATTTCGGCGACATCCTCTCGATACGGCCGGCGCTGCCTTCCGACCTGGCGCCGGATTATGTGCGCGCGCCCCGTATCATCCAGGTACCGCAGCCGGACAACAACAATGGTGCGCGGCAAGATTCACCGCCGCTGCCGCGCCCGCGCGTGACGCCGCCGGGCGGCGGATAAGGAGCCTTGTCATTCCGGGACGTCCCGAAGTGGCGGGCCCGGAATCCGGATGTCATGGAGTGAGGTATTGCGTTGGCGCCGGGTTTCGGGTTCGTCCGCTCTTGCCCCAGAAGCATGGCGCCCCGGAATGACAAGGAACAAGACGAACAGGTGATAAAGCAAAAGCGCCCCGGAATTTCCGGGGCGCTTTGTTGATGCGTTACGTCCTGAGTCAGTTACGCGATACGCACGTTCGCTACGCGTTACGCACTTGCACGATGCGCGTTACGCGGCGACCTTGGTATCGATCACCTTGGCCTCACCGGCGCCGATCGGAATCTGGCGCGGCTTCTTGGCCTCGGGGATTTCGCGCGCGAGATCGACATGCAGCAGGCCGTTCTCGAGCTTGGCGCTCTTGACCACGACGTAATCGGCGAGCTGGAACACGCGCTCGAAGGCGCGCGCGGCGATGCCCTGATAGAGCACCTCGCCCTTCTGCTCTTCCTTGGTCTGCTTGGCGCCCTTGATCGTCAGCGTGTTCTCTTTCGCTTCGATCGACAGGTCGCCTTCGCCGAAGCCGGCGACCGCGACGGTGATGCGGTAGTCATTCTCGCCGGTACGCTCGATATTATAGGGCGGATAGCCCGGAGCGCTGTCGAAAGCGTCCATCATCGAGAACAGCCGGTCGAAGCCGACGGTGGAGCGATAGAGCGGGGAAAGATCGAAAGTACGCATGGCATAGTCCTCCTTCGTTGAGCGACATGCGGGCGGTCCGCCATCTGGCCGGACCGAGGGACCCGTAGCGCGCAGCCGCCAGGCGGCCTGCGCTTAAAAAATATGGGAAGGTTGCTTGACGGCCGCAAGGGTCCCCGGCCCTTCTCATAAGTCATTGAAATATATTAATTATAATTCTCCGCCCGGTGCGTGGATTGAGCGCGCGGCAAGCCCTGCTATAAGGCGCGGGCGCGCTTCGCTCCGGTCCCCGCGGCGTCCATGAAACTCATCTCCATCCCTGCCAATCCGGTGCCCGACAATGTGGTGACCGGCGCCATCAAGACCCGCGACGGCGTGTCATTGCGCTTCGCGCGCTGGGCGCCGCCGCCCGGACGCAAGGGCACGGTAGTGCTGCTGCAGGGCCGCGCCGAATTCATCGAGAAATATTACGAGACCGTGCGAGACCTGCGCGCCCGCGGCTTTGCCGTGGCGACGTTTGATTGGCGCGGGCAGGGCCTGTCGGACCGCGCCTTGTCCGACCGGCGCAAGGGCTATGTGCGCAATTTCGCCCAATACGCCATCGACCTTGAGACCTTCATGGAGCAGGTGGCGCTGCCCGACTGTCCGCCGCCATTCTTCTGCATCGGCCACTCCATGGGTGCGGCCATCGCCATCCGCGCTTGTCACGACGGCAGCCGCTGGTTCGAACGCATGGTCATGTCGGCGCCGATGATTGGACTGCCGGCGCACCAGCATCTGCTCGGCATGGCGGCGCCGTTTGCACGTTTCATGCGGCTGATCGGGCGCGGCGGCGCCATCGTGCCGAACGGCAATGCCATGGTGGCGATCAATGAGCGCTTCCTCGGCAACCAGCTCACTTCCGATCCTGTACGCTTTGCGCGCAACGCGGCGGTGCTGGAAGCCTCGCCCGATCTCGGCCTCGGCCCGCCCACCATCGCCTGGGCCGATTCGGCGCTGCGCCTGATGAAGGAATTCGCCGTTCCTGCCTATGCCGGCCGCATCCGCCAGCCGATCCTTTTGATCGCGGCCGGTCGCGACGAGGTGATCTCGACGCCGGCGATCGAGACCTTTGGCAGCAATTTGCTCGCTGGCCGCCATTTGATTTTGCCCGGCGCCAAGCACGAAATCTTGCAGGAGCAGGATCTCTACCGCGGCCAGTTCTGGGCGGCCTTCGACGCCTTCGTGCCTGGAACGCCGCTGTATTAGGGCGCTCGCATTTCCATCGCGCCCCGCTGCACCGCTAGCCGCGCAGCAACTCAATTGCGGCCTGGTGCACGCGCGCGTCACCCGCAACGATGATGCGTCCACCGCTTTGTGGTGGTCCGTTCTCCCAGGTGGTGATGATACCGCCGGCGCCGGCGATGATCGGGATCAATGCCACGATGTCGTGCGGCTTGATTTCGGTCTCGATGACGAGATCGATGAGGCCGGCCGCCAGCATGCAGTAGGCGTAGCAGTCGCCGCCGTAGCGCGACAGCTTGACGGCGTCCTCCACCTTGCGGAACCGGGCGCGGTCGGTCTCGTTCATCAGCAGCGGGCTGGTGGTATAGAGCAGCGCATCGGCAAGCGTTGCACATTCGCGCACATGCAGGTCGCGGTCGCCGGCCGGCCCGCGGTAATGGGCGGCGCCGCCGTCGCCGGTGAAGCGCTCCTTGATGAAGGGCTGGTGCATCATGCCGAATACCGGCTCGCCGAAGCGCATCAGCCCGATCAGCGTGCCCCAGGCCGGCATGCCGGAAATGAACGACTTGGTGCCGTCGATCGGATCGAGCACCCAGATGTATTCGGCGTCGCTGCCCTCGCTGCCGTATTCCTCGCCCAGGATGCCGTGGTCGGGGAAGGTCTTGCGGATGAGCGTGCGCATGGCCTGCTCGGCGGCGCGGTCGGCGGCGGTGACCGGGTCGAAGCCGCCGGCCTTCTTGTTGTCCACCGAAAGCGCGGTCCGAAAGAACGGTAGGATCGTCTCCCCGGAAGCGCTGGCGAGCTGGTCGACGAAACTGGCGAAATCGATGGCCGTCATGCGTGCCGCCCCGGCTGGTTCTAAATAGGCGTATCGGAACCCGCAGACCCCGGCAACGTCGAGATGAGCGGAAAATGCATTGCACCACCCATCAATGTTCCCGGTATTCCATGCATTTTTACCACAAAGCGTGTCCTTTCGGTCACGGATTGTGGCCGAATTGTTGAATCAACTGAAGAAATTTGATTTTCAGCCATGCAAAAACTGCATGCAATTTTCCCCTTTTGACCTTGATTTTTGTGCGCCGCACTGTAAGTTATTGCGGTGCGGTAACGAGAGTTACCGCTGCCCTCCTTGGGCGTTTCCTCCCTAGACTTGGGCCGCTTGCCTCACGCGAGCGGCCCTTTTTTTGTGCGCAGCCCGAAAAATCGTCAATCGATAAGGTGCGGCTATTCGGCGGCTGCGCGGTAGGGGCGCAGCTCCTCGATCGGAATCTCTCCGAGTCGCAGGGCCAGCATTTCCATGTCGGAGGCGAGCCGGTCGAAATGGGCCGAGCGCTCGTGGTGCGCTTCGTCCATGTAGAGGGCGCGGTTGATCTCAAGCTGGATCGCATGCAGGCCGGCGGATGGATTGCCGTAATGTTCGGTGATGAAACCGCCGGCATAGGGCTTGTTGCGGGACACGCCATAGCCGAGCCCGCGCAGGGTGCGATCCACCGTCTCCGTCACGACTGGTACGCAACTGGTGCCGTAGCGGTCGCCCAGCACGAATTCTGGCCGCGGCCTGTCGTCCTTCTGCCCGGCGGTGGACGGCATGGAATGACAATCGAGCAGGACGGCGGCGCCGAAATCCCGGTGCAGCCGCATGAACAGCCGTCGCAGCGACCGATGATAGGGCTTGTACAGTGTCTCGATACGGGAAAGCGCGTCGTCGACCGGAATGCGCTGGTCGTAGATTTCCTGGGCGTCGCCGACCACGCGCGCTACGGTGCCGAGGCCGCCGGCCACGCGCATGGAACGGGTGTTGGCAAAGGAGGGCAGGCGGCCCTCGAACATGCGCGGGTCGAGCTCGTAAGGCTCGCGGTTGACGTCGACGAAGCAGCGCGGGAAATGCGCCCGCATCAGCGGGTAGCCCTGGGCTACCACGCCAGCGATCAGCGCATCGACGAAGCTGTCCTCGGACCGCCTGAGCGTCCGGATGTCGAGCCGCGAGACCCGCAGGAACTCGCGCGGATAGACCGCGCCCGAATGTGGCGAATTGAACAGGACCGGGCCGCGGCAGGTGGCCGGCTCCACGATCTCGAAGGGCGGATCAAGCTCTTCGCGCATCTCGCTCATGGGACGATTTTCACTCGGTCCGTGGCGGCGGTAAGACGTTCCAGTGGCGGGGCCGGCGCTCCCTTTATACTATCTATTGTCTATGGTGGGATGGGCAAAGCCAAGGCACGCCTTTGGTTCACCCGTTATTTACCGGGCATAAGTCTTATGGGATAGGAAGGGCCGGCCGGCGGGGACGGCCGGGTTGGGGACGCTGAGCGGTAATGTCGAAGATCCTGCTGGCTGAAGACGACACCGACATGCGGCGCTTTCTGGTCAAGGCGCTGCAGAATGCCGGATTCGAGGTGACCTCCTACGACAACGGCCTGTCGGCCTACCAGCGGCTGCGCGAGGAGCCCTTTGAGCTGCTCCTGACCGATATCGTGATGCCGGAAATGGACGGCATCGAGCTCGCCCGCCGGGCTTCCGAGCTCGACCCCGACATCAAGATCATGTTCATCACCGGCTTTGCCGCGGTGGCGCTGAACGCCGATTCCAACGCCCCCAAACAGGCCAAGGTGCTGTCCAAGCCGGTCCATTTGCGCGAACTGGTTTCCGAAGTGCAGAAGATGCTGGCGGCCTGAGGCCACCCGAGGCCCCCCACCAAGGGCGCAAAAGGCGGCCTTGCCTCCCCGGGTCGGAGCCGATAGATCATCACGGACCGGCGCGTGATTCCGAAACAGGGAACCCGGTTTTCGGATCAATTCACGCGCCAGGCCGAAAAGGGCGCGTAGCTCAGCGGAAGAGCACTACCTTGACATGGTAGGGGTCACAGGTTCGATCCCTGTCGCGCCCACCATCTTTACGGGGGTTTTTGCAACTCCCCCCGGGACCGCCGACGGCAACCTGCACGCAACTTGCACGCAACGCC
>JAKAMD010000173.1 GCA_021823875.1 Pseudomonadota bacterium
GACGGCAAGCCGATCCATCCAATCGCTGCGACGGCACTCAAGAAGGTCGTCGACAAGTACCGCGCCGACGGCAAGCCATTCAACATGGGCATGGTGTTCCCGCTTTCAACGCACAATTACTATTTGCGTTATTGGCTCGCCGCGAGCGGTATCCATCCCGGCTTCTATTCGCCCAACGACATCTCCGGCCAGATCATGGCCGAGGTGCTGTTGTCGGTGACGCCGCCGCCGCAGATGCCGGCGACGCTCGAAGCCGGCACTATCCTCGGCTATTGTGTGGGCGAGCCGTGGAACCAGCAGGCGGTGTTCAAGGGCATCGGCGTGCCTGTGATCACCGACTACGAGATCTGGAGGAACAATCCGGAGAAGGTGTTCGGCTTCACCTCCGACTTCCAGCAGAAGCATCCCAACACTGTGCTGGCCGCGACCAAGGCGCTTATCCGCGCCGGCATGTGGCTCGACGCCAACAACAACGCCAATCGTCTCAAAGCCGTCCAGATCCTGTCGCGGCCGGAATATGTCGGCGCCGACGCCAAGGTGATCGCCAATTCGATGACCGGCACCTTCGAATACGAGAAGGGCGACAAGCGCAGCGTGCCCGATTTCAACGTGTTCTTCCGATATTTTGCGACTTATCCCTTCTATTCCGACGCCGTCTGGTTTCTCAGCCAGATGCGGCGCTGGGGCCAGATTGCCGATGCCAAGCCGGACAGCTGGTACGCCGACATCGCCAAGAAGGTCTACCGGCCGGATATCTATCTGCAGGCTGCCAAGCTCCTGGTCGCCGAAGGCAAGGCCAAGAAGGAAGACTTCCCCTGGGATAGCAACGGTTATCACGCGCCCACGTCGTCCTTCATCGACAAGATCGAATACGACGGCCGTAAGCCCAATGCCTATCTCAACAAGCTCGCGATCGGTTTGAAGGGCGATCAGCGCGTCACCGGCGCCAAGGTGGTCGCCAACTGACGGCGCCGGCTGGGCGTGCCCCGCTGCCCGGCCGGCCCCGACGTTACCCGCGTCAACGAATCCGAACACCAAAGGAAGACGAATGTCGACGGCCAGCGATGTTCTCACCGGTGCAGACGCCATCGAGGCGGCGCGCACGGCGCGGCGCGACCGCTGGCAGGCGCGCATCGCGCGCATTGCCGGCTTTCTCAACATTCTCGGGCTCGGCTGGCTCACGCCGCTCATGCGCATGGCGGCCGGCGAGCCGGTGCAGCCGCAGCTCAAGGAGCTGTGGCGCACGCTCGGCATTCCGCTGGCGGCGATCGCGATCTTTCTGGCGGCCTGGGGCTTCCTGGCGCCGAAGGTGAAGACGAGCCTGGGCGTATTGCCGGGGCCGGTGCAGGTCTACAGCCAAGCCGAAAATCTCTGGGCCGAGCATCTCGCCGCGCGCGCCAAGCAACAAGCGTTCTACGAGCGTCAGGAAAAGCGTAACGCCAAGCTCCTGGCGGAGAACCCGAACGCCAAGGTGAAGATCAGGCCCTATACCGGCGCGCCGACTTATCTTGATCAGATCGTCACAAGCCTGGAGACGGTCTTCACCGGCTTCCTGTTCGCGACGTTGGTTGCTGTCCCGCTCGGCGTGTTCTGCGGCCTGTCGCGCACGGTCAACACCGCGATCAATCCGCTCATCCAAATCTTCAAGCCGGTCTCGCCGCTGGCCTGGCTGCCGCTGGTCACCATGGTGGTGAGCGCACTCTATGTGTCGGCCGATCCGTTGTTTCCGAAATCGTTCCTGATCTCGGCGATCACGGTGACGCTGTGCTCGCTGTGGCCGACCCTGATCAATACCGCGGTCGGTGTCGCCTCCATCGACAAGGACCTGGTCAATGTCGGGCGCGTGCTGCGGCTGCCCTGGCACACGAAGATCGTGAAGATCGTACTGCCGTCGTCGCTGCCGCTGATCTTCACGGGTCTTAGGCTGTCGCTCGGCGTCGGCTGGATGGTGCTGATCGCCGCCGAAATGCTCGCGCAGAATCCGGGCCTCGGCAAATTCGTCTGGGACGAGTTCCAGAACGGCTCCTCCGCCTCCCTGTCGCGCATCATGGTGGCGGTGTTCACCATTGGCATCATCGGCTTCCTGCTCGACCGCATCATGATGGCGCTGCAGGCCGCCTTCTCGCACGGCCCGGTGCGGTGAGGGGAAGGCCATGGCGGTATTGCAGCTCAAAACGGTGTCGAAGAGCTTCGGTGCGGAACCCCATTGCACGCGCGTGCTCAAAAACGTCTCGCTCGAGGTCGAGGCCGGCGAGTTCGTCGCCATCGTCGGCCCTTCCGGCTCCGGCAAGACCACGCTGATCAATCTGATGGCGGGTCTGATCGCGCCCGATGCCGGCGAGGTGCTGTTCAAAGGCCAGCCGGTGAGCGAACCCGGTCCCGAGCGCGGCATGGTGTTTCAAAGTTACTCGCTGATGCCGTGGCTTTCGGTGCGCGGCAATGTGGCACTCGCCGTCGATGCCACCTTCGCCGGTAAGCCGGCGGCCGAGCGCGCCGCCCGCGTCGACCGTTACATCGGCATGGTTGGTCTCTCGCACGCTGCCGACCGCAAGCCGGCGGAGCTCTCCGGCGGTATGCGCCAGCGCGTGGCGGTGGCGCGCGCACTCGCCATGGACCCGGAAGTTCTGCTGCTCGACGAGCCGTTGTCGGCACTCGATGCGCTCACCCGCGCCAAATTGCAGGACGAGATCGAGGATATCTGGGAGCAGGAAAAGAAGACGGTGGTGCTGATCACCAACGACGTGGACGAGGCGATCCTGCTCGCCGACCGAATCGTGCCGCTCAATCCCGGCCCGAATGCCAGCTTCGGTCCCGAGTTTCGTGTGCCGTTCGAGCGCCCGCGCGACCGTGCGGCGATGAACGAGAGCCCCGCCTACAAGAAGCTGCGCGCAGCGATCACGCAATATCTCATCGATGCCGGCATGCATCGCGCCCAGGTCGAGGACCGCCGCGAGCTGCCCAATATCGTGCCGGTGCAGTTCGATCACGGACCTCCGCGCGCCTACAAGGCGGCGGCCGAAACGCCGTTCGAGCAGCGCTATGTCGAGTTCTACCAGGTGTCCAAGGTCTATCCGACGCCGAACGGGCCGCTCACCGTGGTCGACGGCTTCGACATGCTGATGCGCAAAGGCGAGTTCGTCTCGCTCATCGGTCATTCCGGCTGCGGCAAGTCGACGGTGCTGTCGATGGTGGCCGGGCTCAACGAGATTTCCGGCGGCGGCATCGTGCTCGACAACAAGGAGGTGACGTCCGCTGGGCCCGACCGCGCCGTGGTGTTCCAGAGCCCGTCGCTGTTGCCCTGGATGACCGCGCGCGAGAACGTCGCGCTCGGCGTCGACCGCGTCTATCCGCACGCCAGCAAGGCCGAGCGCGCCGATATCGTGAGCTATTACCTCGCGCGCGTTGGGCTCGCCGACGCCATGGACAAGCCGGCTTCCGCGCTGTCCAACGGCATGAAGCAGCGCGTCGGCATCGCGCGCGCCTTCGCGCTGTCGCCCAAGCTGCTGCTGCTCGACGAACCGTTCGGCATGCTCGACTCGCTGACGCGTTGGGAATTGCAGGACGTGCTGATGGAGGTGTGGTCGCGCACGCAAGTGACCGCGATCTGCGTCACCCATGACGTCGACGAGGCGATCCTGCTCGCCGACCGCGTGGTGATGATGACCAATGGGCCGAAGGCGCGCATCGGCAAGATCATGGATGTCGATATCCCGCGGCCGCGCACGCGTCGCGCCCTGCTCGAACACCCGCGCTACTACGAGTATCGGCAAGAGCTGCTCGGCTTCCTGGAAGACTTCGAACACGGCGCCGGCGGCCGCCCAGCGGCGCGCTCGGCGGCGGCATAGGCACGCATGATCCCGAAAAGTGGGCACCGGTTTTCGGAAAAGATCATGCGCAAACGAAAGAACGTTTCATGAGCGAGCCGCTCGTCATCATCGGCAACGGGATGGCCGCCATGCGGTTGGTGGAGGAACTCTCCGCCCGCGCGCTCGGCCGCTACGCCATTGCCGTGATCGGCGAGGAACCGCGGCTTGCCTATAACCGCGTGCTGTTGTCCTCGGTGCTGGCGCGCGAGATTGGGTCTAACGAGATCGAGTTGAAAGCGGCGACCTGGTGGCGCGAGCGCGGCGTGACGCTGCTCTACGGCCACGGCGCCACCGCGATCGATCCGGCTATCCGCCGCGTCCGGCTCGCCAATGGCGCGACCTTGCCGTTCACCAAGCTGGTGCTCGCCACCGGCTCGCGCCCGATCCGGCTCAACGTGCCGGGCATGGACTTGCCGGGCGTGATGACCTTCCGCGATCTCGGCGACGTGGCGGCGATCGAGGCGGCAGCGGCCGGCGGCGCCAGGGCGGTGGTGATCGGCGGCGGGCTGCTCGGCCTCGAAGCGGCTTACGGTCTCGCCAAGGCCGGCGCGCGGGTTTCCGTCGTCCATCTGATGGAGCGGCTGATGGAGCGCCAGCTTGATGCCCGCGCCGCGTTGATGCTCAAGCAGGCGGTGGAAGCGCGCGGCATCGCCGTGCATTTGAATGCCGAGACCGTCGCCATCCGCGGCCGTGGCCGCGCTGAAGCCGTCGTGTTGAAAGACGGCCAAGAACTCGCTGCCGATCTCGTGATTGTCGCCGCCGGCATTCGTGCCAATGCCGATCTCGCGCGCAGCGCCGATCTCACCATCGACCGCGGTATCGTGGTCGACGATCATCTACGCACTAGCCGGCCCGATATTCACGCCATTGGCGAATGCGCCGAGCATCGCGGCGTCTGCTACGGTCTGGTAGAGCCGGCTTACGAGCAGGCGCGCGTTCTGGCCGCGCATCTTGCCGGCGAAGACGCAGCCTATCAGGGCAGTGTGCTTGCCACCAATCTCAAGGTTTCCGGCGTCAATGTGTTTTCCGCCGGCGATTTCCTCGGGAGCCCCGGCACCGAGCAAATCGTGTTCTCCGATGCCGGGCTTGCCACCTACAAGAAGCTGGTGATTGCGGAGGGGCGGCTCACCGGCGCCGTGCTGTTCGGCGATACCGCCGACGGCCTTTGGTATCTCGATCTCATCCGCTCCGGCGCCTCCATCGAGGCGTTCCGCGACGACATTGTGTTCGGCCGTGCGCTGGCCGAACGCATCCAGTTGCCGGATCGCTTGCATGCAGAATACGTGCCGGTACGGCGGACAACGGCGTCCGCCGGGCCCGGCGTTGCAACAACCCAAATCAGGGAGTTGGAAGATGGATTACGCCAAGCCTGCTGACGTCGTGCAGTCGATGATCGAAGCGAGCCGGGTGAAGCTCGCATTGTCGCCGCGCGACCTGTTGATCCGCGGCGCGCTGTCAGGCGCGCTGTTGGGAACGGCGACGAGTTTTGCCTTGACCGGCGCCGTCACCACTCACCAGCCGATCGTCGGCGCTATCATCTTTCCGGTCGGCTTCGCCATTATCGTGGTGCTGGGGCTCGAACTGGTCACCGGCAGCTTCGCGCTCATTCCGCTCGCCAGCATCGAAGGCCGCGCCTCGCCGGGATCGGTGATCGCCAACTGGGCTTGGGTGTTTCTCGGCAATCTGCTTGGCAGCGTCGCTTACGGCATTCTGCTCGCCATCGTGCTGACCAAAGCCGGAACCGAAATGCCGACCGGCGTCGGCGCGGCGATCGTCAAGATCGCGCAGGCCAAGACCGTCGCCTACGAGGCCGCTGGCTTCGCCGGCATGATCACCGCTTTCGTCAAGGCCATTCTGTGCAACTGGCTGGTCTGCCTCGGCGTGGTGATGGCGATGACCTCGACCGCCACGGTCGGCAAGATCGCCGCCGCCTGGCTGCCGATCACCATCTTCTTCGCGCAAGGCTTTGAGCACACGGTGGTGAACATGTTCGTCATCCCGACCGGCATGCTGATGGGCGCCAAGGTCAGCGTCATGCAGTGGTGGGTGTGGAACCAGATTCCGGTGACGCTCGGCAACATCGTCGGCGGCTTCATCTTCACCGGCCTCGCGATCTACGCCACGCACAAGCCGGCCCCGGCGGCCGCGCCCATTGCGCCGGCCGTTCCGATGCAAACCCCGGCGGAGTAACCGCGCGCAAGGAGGGCCCGCCATGTCGGACCGGAACGCCGATTTCAGCGGTGAACAGAAGCGTTATCTTGAAGGCTATATGTCCGGTCTTTCGGTGGGAAGGGCGGTGCAATCCCTATCGGGGCGCGCCGGCGGCCCTGCCGGCAAGGCGGCGGCCGAGCCGACCGGGCCCGATGCCGCCGCGCTCAAGGCGCAGGATCGCGTGCTGGCGGCCGGCGGCAAGCTGTCCGACCCAGAGAAGTTCAAGCGCGAGCTCAATCCGCTCGACGGCTACGCGCGCCTGGAGGAACAAGCACGCAACAACGAAGCGCCCAAGCCGGCGGACAATTTCCGCTGGCGCTTCCATGGCCTGTTCTATGTGGCGCCGAACCAGGCCTCCTATATGTGCCGGCTGCGCATTCCCAACGGCATCCTCAAGCATTGGCAGCTTGCGGGGCTTGGCGATCTCGCCGAACGTTTCGGCGGCGGCTACGCCCATGTGACGACGCGCGCCAATCTGCAGATCCGCGAGATTGAGCCGAAAGATGCCGTGCTCATGCTGGAGGAAATCCAGTTGCTCGGCCTGTGCGCGCGCGGCTCGGGCGCCGACAATATCCGCAACGTCACCGGCACGCCGACCGCCGGCATCGACCCTCAGGAGTTCATCGACACGCGGCCTTTTGCGCGCGCCTGGCATTTCCACATCCTCAACGACCGCTCGCTTTACGGATTGCCGCGCAAGTTCAATGTCAGCTTCGACGGCGCCGGGCTGATCCCGGTGCTGGAGGACACCAACGATATCGGCTTCCAGGCGGGCGAGGTGAAGGATGGTTTCGGCGTTGCGCCGGGCGTCTGGTTCCGCCTGACGCTCGGCGGCATCACCGGCCATCGCGATTTTGGGCGCGAGACCGGCGTTGTGGTCAAGCCGGAGGAGACGACGCAGGTGGCCGATGCCGTGGTGCGCGTCTTTATCGAGCACGGCAACCGCTCCGACCGTATCAAGGCGCGGCTGAAATACGTGCTCGACGCCTGGGGCATGGAGAAGTTCATCGCTGCGGTGGAAGAAAAGCTCGGACGCAAGTTGAGCAAGGTGCCGGGTGAGGCGCTGTGCGTCCGCCCAGCCTTCGACCGCTTCGCCCATATCGGCGTGCACAAGCAAAAACAACAGGGTCTCAACTGGATCGGCGTGTCGGTGCCGGTCGGGCGCATGTCGGCCGCGCAGATGCGCGGGCTGGCGCAAGTGGCCTGCGACTTCGGCGATGGCGATCTGCGGCTGACGGTCTGGCAGAACCTGCTGATCTCCGGCGTGGCCGACGGCAGCGTGTCGGCGGCGCAGGCGGCGATCGCCGAGCTGGGCCTGTCGACCAGCGCCACTTC
>JAKAMD010000174.1 GCA_021823875.1 Pseudomonadota bacterium
TTCGGCATCGGAAATCTTCAAGCCGCGCACGTGGTCGACGCAATCGAGCATGCCCATGTCGTAGGGGTAGTCGCTGCCCAGCAGCACATGGTCGGCGCCGACATGGCCGATCATGAATTCCAAGACCGGCGCCGAATGCAGGATGGTGTCGTAGTAGAAACGGCGGGCGATATCGACCGGCTGCTCCTTCACGTTCTTCTTCGGCTCCGGCCGCACCTTCCAGCCATGCTCCCAGCGCGCCGCCTGATAGGGCGTGAAGCCGCCACCATGGGCGAGGCAGACCTTCAGCTTCGGGTAGCGGTCCATCACCCCGCCGAAGATCAGGCAGGCGGCAGCGATCGTGGTGTCGAGCGGATTGCCGATCAGGTTGTTGAGATAATAGGACTTCATCCGGTCGGCGCCGGCGATGTTGTTGGGATGAATGAAGACGAAGGCGCCGGTCTCCTCCGCCGTCGCCCATACCGGTTCGAAGCTCGGATCGTCGAGATTCTTGCCCATGATGTTGGAGGCGAACATGGTGCCCTGCAGGCCGAGCTTGCTGACCGCGCGCTTGAGTTCGTCGGCGGCCTTCTCGGGCGCCTGCATCGGCAGCGTGGCAATGCCTAAGAAGCGGGTCGGATGCGCCGCGATATGCTTGGCCATCTGGTCGTTCTGGATCATCGCGGTGGCGACGCCCAGCGCGGCCTCCTGGTTGTAGAGATAGGTCTGCGGCGTTGCCGACAGCACCTGCACGTCGACGCCGGCGGCATCCATGTCGCGCAGCCGCTGCGCCAGATCGAAGCCGCCACGCGGGAACGGCCGGTAGGCCACGCCGCCGACGTCGAGCGTGGCGAATTCAGCGTCGATCGGCGTGATCGTGACCGGCACCGACGGCGCCTCCTTGCGCAGCAGCGCGGCGGTCTCTTCGGTCAGCACGTGGGTGTGGACGTCGATGGTGCGCACTTCGCTCATTTCATCCTCTGGAAATTCATGGGTCGTGGCATGCGATTGGAGCGTGTGGGTGCCGCATTAACGGCGGTCGTGCAAGCCCCCTTGCTCCCGGCGCAAAACCGCCCCCCGGCGGCCGCGATCACGCGGCCCGGGCAAAAGGCCGGTGTCGTGGTACTCCTTAGGCGGCCTCGCCAGCGGAACCGGTCGGGCTGGTCACGGCGGACACGATCGTTGCGGCCGCGCCCGCTGCACCCGCCGCGAAGTTGCGGCGCAATTTTTTTTGTGTCTTTTTTCACGCAATATCCAAGGCAGCGCCGTAGGTGATGCCTGAAAATTTATTGGCGAATGGAAAAAATCGTATCCGGAACAGCCCATGGACAAGCCGCGCCACCCCCGCCACGGCCGCTCCTACGTCCTTCTGCGGGTCAGACGGATGACTTGACCACGATCTTGATCGCGTCAACATTCCGACCGCCGTCGCCGCTTTCTTTTCGACCAAGAAGACAACCAGGAGGAAATGTATGAGGAAATGGATATTGAGCTTGGCCTTGGGGCTGGCCTGCATCGGCCCGGCATCGGCCGACAACTTCCCGTCGCGGCCGATCACTTTGATCGTGCCGCTCGGGGTCGGCGGTTCCACCGATGTCATTGGAAGACTCGTGGCCGAGGGCATGCGCAAGGCGCTCAAGCAGCCGATCGTCGTGGAAAATGTTGCCGGTGCCGGCGGGGTGATCGGCGTCGACCGCGTCGTTCATGCGCGGCCTGACGGCTACACCATGCTGATCGGCCAATGGGGCACCAATGTCGCCACCGGCGCGATCTACAAGCTGAAGTTCGATCTGTTGAAGGATCTCCAGCCGGTCGGGTTGATCGCAACGCAGCCTTTCCTGGTCGTCGCACGCAAGACCATGCCCGCCAATAATCTCAAGGAACTGATCGCCTGGATCAGGGCCCATCCCGACAAGGCCACGGAAGGCAATTCGGGTGTCGGCTCGCCGAGCCATGTCAGCGGCATCCTGTTCCAGAAGGCGATCAACTCGCCGATCCAGATGATCCCCTATCGCAGCGCCGGCGAGTCGACGCAGGCGATCGTCTCCGGACAGATCGACGTGCTGCTCAACACGCCTGCCGTCTCCATGGCGCAACTGAAAGCGGGACAGGTCAAAGTCTTCGCCGTCACCGCGCCGAAACGCATGGCGATCGCGCCGGAGATCCCGACGACGGACGAAGCCGGCTTGCCGGGCTTCTATTTCACGTTCTGGCATGCCTTATGGGTGCCGAAGGACACGCCCAAAGCGGTCGTCGCCACGCTCAATAACGCGTTGCGCGCGACCCTGGCCGATCCGGAAACCCGCAAGAAGCTGACCGCGCTCGCCCAGGATATCTTTACGCCTGAGGAGCAGAGCCCGGAGGCGCTGGCCAAGTTCCAGAAGGCCGAGATCGAGAAGTGGTGGCCGATCATCCGGGCAGCCGGCATCAAGCCGCATTGAGCGATATCGACCTGCACTGAAAAACAAGGTCCGCCAGCATTCCCTGGCGGACCTTTTGATTTTCGAGCTCGCGATCGGCCGCGCGCTACACGTCGACGATGTCGCCCCAATCGCAGCGCTTGGCCGCCCTGTAGGCTTCTTTGTCCCTGCGCTCGATCAGCCGTTGTTCCGGACGGTCCGGCTTGCACAGCGTCAAGACGACGCCGGCCTTGCTGACCTTCGGCGTGGCCAGAATGCGCTGCCCTCTCGGGAGGTCGGCAACGCCCTTGCCCGCGACCAGGTAACAGAACTTTTCGTCTTCGAAGGGAACATGAGCACCCTTGGTGATCATATGGTCGCGCGAGCGCGCCAGGCGGACCGCGAAATGGCACCAGCGGGTGCTGTCGCGCAAAGGGCAATGGCTCTCGTGCGAGCAGGGCGCCACGATCCGCGCGCCTTGCGCGATCAGCATATCGCGGCAGGTCAGGATGCGCTGGAATCCGGCAACGGTGCCCGGCTCGACGATCACCAGCAGCCGGTCGGCGCGCTGCCATAGCGCCGCGAGCAGATCGTTCAACGCGGCCGGCGCCATTTCGGTCAAAGCGTAGCTCGCCAGCACCATATCGGCGCTGGGCGCGCTCTCCAGCGTTGCCGCAAGATCGCCCAGAACGAAATCAATGGCGGTCGATTGCCGTTGGCTGGCGTCGTGAAACACGCGCGCGAGATCGAGCAGGCGCGCATTGCCGTCGATCAGGGTCGCCCGCTGCACCGACGGCCAGGCCTCGACGCCCGCCCAGCTCGCCGTGCCGGGCCCTGCCCCCACGTCGAGAATCGAGCGCGGCTGGAAGCCGGGAATGAGGGCGATGGTCTGGGCGAGCGCAGCGTGGACCGCCGCATAGGTCGCCGGCATGCGCACCAGGGCATAGGCGAGCGCATCCAAGTCGGAGCGCACGACCGCGCTTGAGCCGCCTGCCCGGTAGCTATCGGAAATGGCTTTGGCGCGATCGCGCAGGACGCCGCGCGCGACATGGTCCAACTTGCCTTGCAGCGCCGCGCTGATCCAGGCCGGCAACCCGCTCATCGCCCGCCGGCCACTCGCCGCGATGCGGCAAGCCGCTTACACATCCACGCTCGCGGCCAGCGCGTTGTCCTGGATGAATTGCCGGCGCGGCTCGACCAGATCACCCATGAGCTGATCGAACAGCACATTGGCCTCGTCGACCTCCTTGATGCGCACCTGCAAGAGCGAGCGCGCATCGATGTCGAGCGTGGTCTCCCACAATTGCTCCGGGTTCATTTCGCCCAGCCCCTTGTAGCGCTGCATCGAAATGCCCTTGCGGCCCGCGTTTGTGATGGCTTCGAACAGGCCGACCGGACCGTGAATTGCCCATGTCTCGTCTTTGCGGCGCAGTAAACCGGCCTTTTCATAAACTTTCTGCAAGGAGACTGCGTGTTCATCGAGCTTGCGCGCGTCGGCGGAGCCCAGCAGGGCATGGTCAATGATCGCGACGGATTTCACGCCGCGCACCGTGCGGCAAAACGTGAAGCCGGTTGCTTCGTCAAACCCGCCTTCCCAGGCGCGCTCCGTTTCTTCCGCGAGAGCGTTCAGCCGCTTCGCGATATAGGGCGCTGCGGCCTTGGCCTTTTCGGGGTCGCCGAAGATATCGGGGTTCAACACGCCGAGAATTGCCGCCTGTTCGACGACTTGCCGATCGTACCGATTGTGCAGCCCGTTGAGCAGGTTGCGGATCAAGCGCGCTTCTTCCACGAGTTTGCGCAGGTCTTCGCCGGCACGCTCCTCGCCCGAGGCCGTACGCAAAACGGCTTCTTCGACGCCCGCGCCGATCAGATAGTCCTCGAGCGCGCGTTCGTCCTTCAAGTACTGCTCGGACTTGCCGCGCGCGACTTTGTAAAGCGGCGGCTGCGCGATGAACAGATTGCCGCGCTCGATCAGTTCCGGCATCTGCCGGTAGAAGAAGGTCAAGAGCAGCGTGCGGATATGGGCGCCGTCGACGTCGGCGTCCGTCATGATGATGATCTTGTGGTAGCGCAGCTTGTCCGGGTTGAATTCGTCGCGCCCGATGCCGGTGCCGAGCGCGGTAATCAGCGTGCCGATCTCCTGTGAGCCCAGCATCTTGTCGAAGCGCGCGCGCTCGACATTGAGGATCTTGCCGCGCAGCGGCAAGACGGCCTGGAATTCGCGGTTGCGGCCCTGCTTGGCGGAGCCGCCGGCCGAGTCGCCCTCGACGATGAACAGTTCGGACTTCGTCGGATCGCGCTCCTGGCAGTCAGCGAGCTTGCCCGGCAGCGAGGAGATGTCGAGCGCGCCCTTGCGCCGCGTCAGTTCGCGCGCTTTGCGCGCGGCTTCGCGCGCGGCGGCGGCCTCCACCACCTTGCCGACGATGGTGCGCGCTTCCTGCGGATGGATTTCGAACCAGTCCTGCAAAGCCTGGTTGATCACATTCTCGACCACCGGCCGCACCTCGGAGGAGACCAGCTTGTCCTTGGTCTGCGAAGAGAACTTCGGGTCGGGCACCTTGACTGACAGCACCGCGGTCAAGCCTTCGCGGCAGTCGTCGCCGGTGAGCGCCACCTTCTCCTTGCGGGCGCCGCCGTTGCCTTCGGCGTATTGGGTGATCTGGCGCGTCAGCGCGCCGCGGAAGCCGGCGAGATGGGTGCCGCCGTCGCGCTGCGGAATGTTGTTGGTGAAGCAGAGCACATTTTCGTGATAGCCGTCGTTCCAGGTGAGCGCGCATTCGACCGTGATGCCCTCGCGCTCGGCGCGTACCATGATCGGGCTCGGGATCAGCGGCGTCTTGTTGCGGTCGAGGAACTTCACGAAGGCCTCGACACCGCCCTCGTATTTCATCTCCTCGCGCTTCTCGACCGCGTGCCGGTTGTCGGACAGCACGATGGTGACGCCGGAATTCAGGAAGGCGAGTTCGCGCAGCCGGTGCTCCAGCGTGGCGAAATCGAATTCGGTCATGGTGAAGGTGGCGGTCGAGGGCAGGAAGCTCACTTCCGTGCCGCGCTTGCCGGCGGCATCGCCGGTCATCTTGAGCGGCTCGACCGCGACGCCATCATGGAACTCCATGAAGTGTTCCTTGCCGTCGCGCCAGATGGTGAGCTTGAGCCAGGTCGACAGCGCGTTCACTACCGAGACGCCGACGCCGTGCAGGCCGCCGGACACCTTGTAGGAGTTCTGGTCGAACTTACCGCCGGCATGCAGCTGGGTCATGATGACCTCGGCCGCTGAGATGCCTTCGCCCTTGTGGATGTCGGTCGGAATGCCGCGGCCGTTGTCGCGCACCGTGCAGGAGCCATCCGGATTGAGCGTGATGGTCACGTCGGTCGCGTAACCGGCCAGCGCCTCGTCGATGGCATTGTCCACCACCTCGTAGACCATATGGTGGAGGCCGGAGCCGTCGTCGGTATCGCCGATATACATGCCCGGCCGCTTGCGCACGGCGTCGAGGCCCTTGAGGACCTTGATCGACTCGGCGCCATATTCATGACCGGGAGCCGGGTCTCGTTCATGACCGGGAGTCAGGTTTCGGGCCGGCTCAGACATCGGCGGCACCTTTGCGGCGTTCAGAAGAAATTTGAATCGGATTGACGTGTTTGTGTGACACGAATTTCAGGCCTCGTACAGAGCAAAGTGACCAGTCATAATATGTTGATTTGAAAGCCTTTTTTAAAGATGTCGCGGTACGAAAAAATGGCGTTTTGCGGGCCCGGAAAGGATCGAATCGACCCCCCTTTGAACAGGCTGCAACACTGCCATTGAAACGCCTTGTCCGGCGTGCAATTGCGCTGGTGAACGTTCCCGAAATTGCCTTCCATGCGTCTGATCAACCCACGCTTTGAGGTCCCGCATCGCCTTCGCGCCATCGTGCGCGCCCGCGAGTCGAGCGTCATTGTGCTGGCGGCGGTGGTCGGGGTGTTCGGCGGTCTGGTGGTCGCCGCCATGGGCTGGGCGGTCGGCCTCATGCACCTGACCTTCTTCGGGCTCGATCCCGGCGAGCGGCTGTCGGGCCGTATCGCGCTCGACCCGTTCTATGCCTTTTTCACGCCCTGCATCGGCGGCCTGCTGTTCGGCTTGGCCACCGCCTACATCACCCGTCGGCGCGGCACCGAGGTCGACCCGATTGAAGCCAACGCCCTGCATGGCGGGCGCATGTCCATGCGCGGCAGCCTGATCGTGGCGGCTCAGACCGTGTGGTCGAGCGGGGTCGGCGCCTCGGTCGGCCTGGAGGCCGGCTATACCCAACTCTCCAGCGGCATCGCCTCGGCGATCGGGCAGGCCTTCCGCCTGCGCCGTGCCGACATGCGGGTGCTGGTGGGGGCAGCGTCCGCCGCCGCTATCGCCGGCGCCTTCGGCGCGCCCCTCGGTGGCGCTTTCTACGGCTTCGAACTGATCATCGGCAGCTATTCCCTCGCCTCGCTGGCTCCGGTCGGCATGGCGTCCCTGCTCGGCTATCTGACCGCGCAAGCCTTCACGCCGACCCGCCTTGGCATCGAGACCGGTACGGTATCGACGCTCGCGGTGCATGATCTGGTGGTGGCCGGCGGCTTCGGCGTGCTGGCGGCCATTTTCGGCATCGCTCTGATGCGCGGAGTGGCGACCTGCGAGCACCTGTTCACGCGCTTCAAGGTGAAGCCGGCACTGCGGCCAATGATCGCCGGCGCCATTGTCGGGTTGCTCGCCATGGAGTCGCCGCAGGTGATGTCATCCGGCCACGGCGCCCTACACCTGACCGGCCTGTTCAAGCTACCGCTCGAAACCCTGGCGATCATGTTATTCCTGAAGGCGCTCGCCTCCATGGTCTCGCTCGGCTCCGGCTTCCGCGGCGGGTTGTTCTTCGCCTCCCTCCTGCTCGGCGCGCTGGGCGGGCAATTGTTCGCCACCAGCGTCGTCTCCATAGTGCCGGGCATGCAGCTCGACCCCGACGCCTACGCCATCATCGGGTTGTCGGCGCT
>JAKAMD010000175.1 GCA_021823875.1 Pseudomonadota bacterium
TCCGGAAAGCCGTGAGGCGGCCAGCCCGGAACCCAGAAGCCGCAGCGCTTGCAGGCATGATGTCGTTGCGCCAGAGCGCTTGGGCTCATACGGCCCCTGCGCCTGACCCGGTAGCTTCATGCTACGGAGACCGCTAAAAGGAGCGGCTTTTTCTCTTGAGGGGCGGAATCCATGTCGGCTGTTGCCGAACCTGCCGTGATCTTCAGTGACGACAAGCTCGCGCGCCGCAACGCCATGGTGCTGGCGGTCGCGCAAGCGCTGGCGGGCGGCAACAATACCGTGATCGTGGCCAGCAGTGCCATCGTCGGCGCGATGCTGGCGCCCGACAAGGGCCTGGCCACACTGCCGATCACCACCATGGTATTGGGCATGTGGTTCGGCACGCTGCCGGTCGGGGCGCTCGCCCGCCGCTTTGGCCGCCGCTTCGCGCTGCAGAGCGGGTCGCTGTTCGGCATCCTGTCCGGCCTGATCTCGTTCGCGGCGGTGATGGCCGGTCATTTTGGGTTGCTGCTGCTCGGCACCTTCTGCGGCGGGCTTTATGCTGCGGCGCATCAGTCCTACCGCTTTGCCGCCGCCGATACGGCGAGCGAGCGATACCGGCCGAAAGTGGTGTCCTGGGTGCTGGCCGGCGGCGTGTTCGCCGCGGTGCTGGGGCCGCAACTCATCATCTTCACCAAGGATTTGCTGTCGCCCTACATCTTCGCGGCCAGCTTTCTTGGCCAGTCGGCCTGCGCACTGCTGGCAGCCGGCGTGCTGCAATTCGTCAAGATTCCACCGCTCGCCGTCAAGCACTTGCCGCCGGGACGCCCGCTGGCCGAAATCGTGCGTGCGCCCACATTCATCGTGGCGGCCGCCGTCGGCATCGTCTCCTACACCACCATGAATCTGGTGATGACTTCGGCGCCGCTCGCCATGGTCGACTGCGGCCATTCGGTTACCGACGCCACGCTCGGCATCCAATGGCACGTGCTGGCCATGTATGCGCCGAGCTTTATTACCGGCCCTCTCATCGGCCGCTTCGGCGTTCCGCGCATTACCGGGTTGGGACTTGTGTTGATCTGCCTCACCGCAATCGTTGCCATCTCCGGCATCACGGTCGCGCATTTCTGGACCGCGCTGGTGCTGCTTGGCGTCGGCTGGAACCTTGCCTTCATCGGCGCCACCACCATGGTCACCCAGTGCCATCGGCCGGAAGAACGCAACAAGGTGCAGGCCTTCAACGATTTCCTGATCTTTGGCAGCATGGGCCTGAGCTCCTATTCCTCGGGCCAGTTGCTCGCCGATTTCGGCTGGACGGCCGTCAATATGGTGCTGTTCCCCCCGGTGCTCATCGCCGTCGTGCTGCTGGCCTGGCACGCCCTGCGCCGGGCACGCGTGGCGGTGTGACGGTAGGGAAGGGGCCACTCCCGACCCGGCCCGCCAGCCTCCTCCAGGGAAAGACGGCCCTTGCGTCCTATGATAGGAACAGTTTCGTGCATTCGGCGCCGTTCGTCCGGTAATCATCCACGGCGATAGTCTTTTTGCGCGTTGCGTCACGGCGTCGTTTTTGGCTATATCCGCGCGCTTTCCGGTCGGGGTGAAGCGCGATTCAAGGCGGCCATCCTCGACGCTCCCTGGCGCCGGGCGGGAGCGTATCCCCCGCCAGCTCCGTTATCTAAATCGAGGATGAATTCACCATGACTACTTTGTGGGTGATCGTCGGCTGCGGCGCGCTCGCGATCCTGTACGGGATCTGGGCGACCCTTTCGGTGCTTGGCGCCGATCAGGGCACGGCCCGCATGCAGGAGATTTCCGCGGCTGTGCGCGAAGGCGCGCAGGCCTATCTTAAACGCCAATACGCCACCATCGGCATGGTCGGTGTCGTGATCTTCCTGATCATCGGCTTCACGCTCGGCTGGCTGGTCGCGATCGGCTTCGCCGTCGGCGCGGTCTTGTCGGGCGTTGCCGGCTTCATCGGCATGAACGTCTCGGTGCGCGCCAACGTGCGTACCGCGCAGGCCGCGACCAAGTCGCTCGCCGGCGGTCTCGACATCGCGTTCAAGGCAGGCGCCATCACCGGCATGCTCGTCGCCGGCCTGGCGCTGCTCGGCGTCACGCTCTATTTCGGCTTCCTGACCGGAACGATGCACAAGCTGCCGAATGACCGCACCGTGATCGACGCCATCGTCGCGCTCGGCTTCGGTGCCTCGCTGATCTCGATCTTCGCCCGTCTCGGCGGCGGCATCTTCACCAAAGGTGCTGACGTCGGCGGCGACCTGGTCGGCAAGGTGGAAGCCGGCATTCCGGAAGACGATCCGCGCAACCCGGCCACCATCGCCGACAACGTGGGCGACAATGTCGGCGACTGCGCCGGCATGGCGGCCGACCTGTTCGAGACCTATGCGGTGACCACCGTCGCCACCATGGTGCTGGCCGCCATCTTCTTCAAAGGCACAGCGCTCTTGTTGCCGATGATGGTCCTGCCGCTCGCCATCGGCGGCGTCTGCATCATCACCTCGATCGTCGGCACCTTCTTCGTCAAGTTGCCGGCCTCCCAGTCGATCATGGGCGCTCTCTACAAGGGCCTGATCGTCACCGGCATCCTGTCGCTGATCGGCATCGCCGGCGTCATCGCTTATGCGTTGCCGCAGGGCTTCGCGACCGCGCTGACCAGCGAAGGCAAGACTTACACCGGCATGACGCTTTACATCTGCGGCATCGTCGGTCTGGTCGTCACCGGCCTGATCATCTGGATCACCGAGTATTACACCGGCACCGACTATCGCCCGGTGAAGTCGATCGCGGCCGCTTCGGTCACCGGCCACGGCACCAACGTGATCCAGGGCCTTGCCATCTCGATGGAAGCGACCGCGCTGCCCGCGCTCGTCATCATCGCCGGCATCCTGGTCACCTACAGTGCCGCCGGCCTGTTCGGCATCGCGATCGCGGTCACCACGATGCTGGCGCTCGCCGGCATGGTTGTCGCGCTCGACGCCTTCGGCCCGGTCACCGACAATGCCGGCGGCATTGCCGAAATGGCCGGTCTGCCGAAGGAGGTGCGCAAATCGACCGACGCGCTCGACGCGGTCGGCAACACCACCAAGGCAATCACCAAAGGCTATGCCATCGGTTCGGCCGGTCTCGGCGCGCTGGTGCTGTTCGCGGCCTATAACCAGGATCTGCAGTACTTCACCAAGTCCGGTGCCGGCTACTTCCAGGGCGTTCAGCTCGATTTCTCGCTGAACAATCCCTACGTCGTCGTCGGTCTCCTGTTCGGTGGCCTGCTGCCGTATCTGTTCGCGTCGATGGGCATGACCGCGGTCGGCCGTGCGGCGGGTTCGATCGTCGAGGAAGTGCGCAAGCAGTTCCGCGAGGACGCCGGCATCATGAAGGGCACCTCGAAGCCCAACTATGCGCGGGCGGTCGACATCCTGACCAAGGCGGCGATCAAGGAAATGATCGTGCCGTCGCTGTTGCCGGTGCTGTCGCCGATCGTCTGCTACTTCGCGATCTATCTGGTCGCGGGCGGCGGCGCGGCGGGCAAGTCGGCCGGCTTCTCGGCCCTCGGCGCCATGCTGCTCGGCGTGATCGTCAACGGCCTGTTCGTCGCCATCTCGATGACCTCGGGCGGCGGCGCCTGGGACAACGCCAAGAAGTACATCGAGGACGGCCACTACGGCGGCAAGGGCTCTGACGCCCACAAGGCCGCGGTGACCGGCGATACCGTCGGCGATCCCTACAAGGACACGGCGGGCCCCGCCGTGAACCCGATGATCAAGATCACCAACATCGTCGCGTTGCTGCTGCTGGCGGTGCTGGCGCACTGAACGGCGATCACCCAACCGAAAAGCAGAGGGCCCGCTTGATGAGCGGGCCCTTTTTTCATTCGGAGCGTCGCCGTGACCGGCTACGGGTTCCTGAATGGATTGAAGGCCACCAGCATGCCGGCCAGCAGGTTGCGCTCCTGGCCGCCGGTCGGCGTGGTCTGCGAGATAAAGTCGAACACCTTGCCGTCCTTGAGGCCGTAATTGGCGAGCCGCGTCACGCGACGGTCCTTGTTGAAATAGATCGCGATCACGCGTTGATCGACCACATGCTGCGGCAGGAATGCGGCTGCCCGCTCGGCCTTTTGCGAGATGTAATAGAACGCCTCTCCGCTCACGGTCGCGACGGTGGAGGGCGTGCCCATCACGATCAGCACCTGTTCCTGCGTGGCTCCGATCGGGATCTGCTCGAGCGCACCTTCCTGCAGCACGTAGCCGCGCTGAAAGGTTTCGGTGAAACGGCCGCAGCCGGAAAGCGCCAGCGTGCAGCCGAGCGCCAGCACCGCAAGGTGCACACGCCGCCGCCGTTGGTCGAAAACGCGATTGGAAGGCAAACCCGGCATCCTCATTTTCAACTTGCATCGGCAGGGAGCATGCCTTACCGGGCGGCTAATCCGCACCGGCCGCTGATCCAACCCGATGATATTTCCCCTGTTTCGCCGCGGCGCGCGGCCCGACACCATTTCCACCCTGTATGGCACGATCGTGGCGCAGGCGCGAATGCCGTCTTTTTATCGCGAATTTGCCGTTGCCGACACAGTTAACGGTCGTTTCGACCTGCTGGCCCTGCATATGTGTCTGGTTTTGGAGCGGTTTTCTACCGAACCGTCGCTGCGCACGGTTGGGCAGGGCCTTTTCGACCGGTTTTGGCAGGATATGGACCATAATTTGCGGGAAATGGCGGTCGGCGATCTCGCCGTCCCCAAACGCATGCGGGCTCTGGGCGAGGCCTATTATGGCAGGGCGCAAGCCTATCGTGAGGCGCTGGCCACCGCGGACGAGGGAACGCTTGTTGAGGCGCTGGCCCGCAACGTCTATGCCGGGGAGCCGGCCGATCCGGTGGCACCGCACCGGCTTGCGGCCTATGTGCGGGAGGCGGTAGGTGAACTGGCCGGGCAGGACCCGGCCCGTATGGCAGAGGGCATTTTGCGATTCCCCACGCTTGCCACGTCCTCCGAGAAGTAAGATTAGGTATACAGGATAAGAGGCTGATTTGATGGAAAGAGCCATCAATGCCTGGAGTGTGCTGGTATCCCTCGATGAGATCCCGGAGACGGGCCTGCATCGCGAGATCGAAGCGCCGGACGAGGTGCGCGCGGCCATCGCCAAGCTTGCGGGCCTGCGCGAACTGCCGGCGTTGGCGGCGACGTTCGACCTCGCGCGCCGCGGCGATGGCGTTGCGGTGAATGGCCGTGTCCAAGCGAGGGTCGGCCAGACCTGTGTCGTCAGCCTCGAGTCGATCGAGAACACCGTCGATGAGCCGATCGACCTGGTGTTTGCGCCGGAACCGTATAGGCCGGCCCGGGCGACCCCAGCTTCGGATGCGGAGGAAGAACCGCCGGAGGTCTTGAAGGATGGGAAGCTCGACCTCGGCGCCCTGGCCGTCGAGTTCCTGATGCTTGGCATCGACCCCTATCCGCGCAAGCCGGGGGTCGAATTCACGCCACCAAAAGTCGAAAATCGCGGCGACCGCCCCTTTGCCGCGCTGGCGGCGCTGAAGAAGCGCCTCGGCACGACGCAAAGCTGAATCCGCAGCAAGCCGTGGAACGCAACGACAACCGCCTTGTCTGGCGCCCCGCAATGGCTATGGTCGCCGGCGTGAGTAGCCCCAAGGAGACCGTGCCGGCGGTAACTGGGCCGACGGCGCCAAGGTCACGCCATGCCCGATAACGTGCGCATCGCTCTCGACGCGATGGGCGGCGACCATGGACCTTCGGTCGTGCTGCCGGCCGCCGATATATCGCTCACCCGTCATCCGGACATCGAGTTCCAGCTCTACGGCGACCGCGCCGTGATGGATCCCTTGCTGGAGCGGCTGCCGCGGCTCAAGGCGCGCGCCGAAGTGGTGCATACCGACGTCGCCATCCGCATGGACGACAAGCCGAGCCAGGCGCTGCGCCATGGGCGCTGGAAATCCTCGATGTGGCTGGCTCTCGACGCCATCAAGCGCGAGACCGCCTGCGCGGCGGTCTCGGCCGGCAATACCGGCGCGCTGATGGCGATGTCCCGCTTCTGCCTGCGGATGCTGGAGGGCATCGAGCGCCCGGCGATCGCCGCCATCTGGCCGACCATGCGCGGGGAATCGGTGGTGCTCGATGTGGGCGCCTCGATCGGCGCCGACGAGCAGCATCTGATTAATCTGGCCGCCATGGGCAGCGCCATGGCGCGCGTCCTGTTCGACATCGAGCGTCCGACCGTCGGTCTGCTCAATGTCGGTGTGGAGGAGATCAAGGGGCTGGAAGCCGTGCGCGAAGCGGGCCGTATCCTGCGCGAGGGCCATTTCCCGCATTTCGCCTATCACGGCTTCGTCGAGGGCGACGACATCGGCAAGGGCACCGTCGACGTGGTGGTGACCGAGGGCTTTGCCGGCAATATCGCGCTCAAGACCGCGGAAGGCACCGCCCGCCAGCTCGCGACTTATTTGCGTGCCGCCATGAACCGCACCTGGATGTCGCGGCTCGGTTATCTTCTGGCCCGCCAGGCCTTCAATACGCTGCGCGAAAAGATGGACCCGCGCAAAGCCAATGGCGGCGTCTTCCTCGGATTGAACGGTATCGTGATCAAGAGCCATGGCGGCGCCGACGCCGAAGGCTTCGCGAACGCCATCGATATTGGCTACGACATGGTGCGCTACGGATTGCTCACCAAGATCGGAGAGTCGGTGGAGCGCGATCTCAAGGCTAACGCGACGGCGCGCGTGGTGAGCGGAGCAAGTTCGTGACAATTTTGCGTTCAGTCGTTCTCGGCTGCGGTAGCTACCTGCCCAATCGCATTCTCTCCAATGAAGATCTGGCCAAGGCGGTGGACACCACCGATGAATGGATCGTGCAGCGCACCGGTATCCGCGAGCGCCATATTGCGGCGCCCGGCGAACTGACCTCGGACCTCGCGCTGCATGCGGCGCGGGCGGCGCTCGCCAACGCCCATCTGGAGCCGGACGCCATCGACCTGATCGTGCTCGCCACATCGACCCCGGACCAGACCTTCCCGGCGACCGCGGTGTCGGTGCAGGCCGGCCTCGGCATCACCCAGGGCGTCGCCTTCGACCTGCAGGCGGTCTGTTCGGGCTTTGTCTTCGCCATGTCGGTGGCCGACTCCATGCTGCGATCCGGCGCCCATAAGCGCGCCCTGGTGATCGGGGCCGAGACCTTCTCGCGCATCCTCGACTGGAACGACCGCACCACCTGCGTGCTGTTCGGCGACGGGGCGGGCGCCATTGTGCTGGAGGCGCAGGAGCAGCCGGGCGAGGTGACCGACCGCGGCATCCTGACCACCCACCTGCGCTCGGACGGAGATCGGA
>JAKAMD010000176.1 GCA_021823875.1 Pseudomonadota bacterium
ATCCACTGGAACGGCGAATTGATCTTCGCCTTTGCCTGGCTGATCTTTGTCTTGTCGATCGCGGCGGTGGCGCTGATGTACTGGCTGATCCGCCGCTCGGCCGCGACCAGTTTCGCCAGCCTGTTCTATCTGGTGCCGGCGGTGACCGCGCTGCTCGCCTATTTCCTGTTCGGCGAGACGCTCGATGCGCTGTCGCTGTTCGGCATGGGCGTGTGTGCGGTCGGCGTGGTGCTGGCGAGTCGAGCCGCCAGGCTCAAGCCGGCCGCCGACAATGTCGCCGCTTCGGTCAGCGCGGAGCGCTAGCGGGGACGAAAGCCGGTCGTGCAAGGCACGCGGACCTGCGGGGATCGATAAAGCGGTTTGCCATCGCCGCCCGTAATCCATTGCAGCCTATGAATCATGGTGAATCAAATACTCACGGAGGAGGCGATCTGACGGAAAGCTGACATTCATAGGCCGAATCTATTGCGGCCCGGCGCCTACAAGAAACATCAAAATGGAACAAGAACGTACCTGTCGCACGAACAAGTGCGGCGGACAGGCGGCGAATGGCCTTTAACCTTGTTTCCCTGGATCATGAAACTGAATTTCAACGTTTAAATGTCGATTATGCGTCGCATTGAATTGCATTTCCCGGATGATCACCATGGTGTCGAACGAGCGCGCTAGGCTGGTGTTGCGCAAGACCCGCAGGTTTGCCCGCGCGCAGGACGGGAATGTCGCCGTCATTTTTGCGCTCGCCGTCATTCCTCTGATCGCCTTCGTCGGTGCCGCCATCGACTACAGCCGCGCCAGCGCCACGAGAACCGTCTTGCAGGAATCGCTCGACGCCACCGCGTTGATGCTCTCGAAGGAAGCTTCCTCGGCCACCAGCGCGCAATTGCAGGCCGATGCTCAGAACGATTTCTTGGCGCAATTCAAACCTGAGGAAGCCAAATACGGGGCGACAAACGTTACGGTCACCGCTAATTTCAGTTCAAGCGGCGGCACTTCGGTGGTCCTCAATGCTTCCGCCGATGTGCCGACGACGTTCCTGAGCATCATCGGATACAACAAGATTACCGTGGGCTCCTCGTCCACCGTCCGATGGGGTACGGCGCGGCTCCGCGTGGCCCTGGTGCTCGACAATACCGGGTCGATGAGCCAAAGCGGTAAGATAACCGCCTTGAAGTCGGCGACGAAAAACCTGCTGACGCAGCTCCAGAATGCCGCGACCAGCAATGGCGACGTCTATGTGTCGATCATCCCCTTTGTGAAGGACGTGAACGTCGACTCGGCCAATTCCGGCGCGTCGTGGATCGATTGGACGGATTGGGATGCCAACAACGGCACCTGCAGCGGTGCCGGAGGCGGCGGCGGCGGTGGCGGCGGCTCCTACGGCAGCAGCAGCGGTTCTATGAAAAGCGCCCAAAGCAAGTGCAGCGGAACCTGGAAGTCGAAAAACCACAACACCTGGAACGGCTGCGTGCAAGATCGCGGCGACGAAGCGCAACCGGACCCGGCGAACTACGACACCACGGTCGATCAGCCGAACACGAGCATAACCGCCACGCTTTACAGCGCCGAGCAATATTCCTCTTGTCCGCAGGCGGCGATGGGGTTGAGCTACGACTGGAATGCGATGACGACCGAAGTCAACAAGATGTCGCCGGCCGGCAACACCAACCAGGCAATTGGGTTACAGCTCGGCTGGATGTCGCTGGTCGGCGGCGGACCGTTCACGGCGCCGGCCATGGATTCTGGCTACACCTACAACCAGATCATCATCCTGTTGACCGACGGCCTGAATACGCAGGACCGATGGTACAGTAAGCAATCGGATATCGATGCCCGGCAAACCATGACCTGCGACAACATCAAGGCGTCGGGCGTCATTCTCTACACGGTCCAGGTCAGCACCGACGGAACGGCGATTTCGCCACTGCTTCAGCAGTGCGCCAGCGATTCAAGCAAGTTCTTCTATCTGACGTCGGCGAGCGAAATCGTGACCACCTTCGACCAGATCGGCACGAACCTCAGCCGGCTTTACGTCGCGAAGTAGGCGCTGCCTCTGTTGGGCCGGTCGGCGCAGCCGTAAAGGTGCGGGTTGATGCCCGCGTTCAGCTTTGGCCGAACATCGCGTGCATGCTGTCGTGTTGTCACGCAAATGGAAGCGCCGATCGCCAAGACCGTGCCGTTGGGGTTTAGGTAATACACGAGCCCCGCACGATCGGCACCGGTCATCTATCAGGAATGTCTGACAACATCCTGACTGTGATGCCGGGCGAAATTGGCAAAACCACTGCTTTTTATAGGCGGGGCGCTCCAGATCAAAGAATGTGCCCGGAATGATGGATGACGCCTTGCGGTCCATCGTTGAATTAAAAATCGAACGCAGGCGCCATCAAATCAATGCGACTTGCCCCAAAAACGACCGGGACGTGTTATGTCGTCTTGGGGCTTGGGGGCGATTTCGCAGCACGACCTGATGCGTCCGGTGTGACTCATCGGTTGTCGTTCCTCATGGTGCCTAAATGCTCAAAAGCTTCATTGCCGGCATTCTCGCAACAATTGCCGTCGCCCTCGTTGGTGGCTATCTGCTCTTGCGGAGTGGCGTCATTCCGGCCAATGCCGATGCAACGCCCGGTCCGATCGAAACCTGGGCCGCCAAGACGTCGTTGCATGCAACATTGAACAGCGAGGCGCCGAAAGGCGCCAATCCCGTCGCGCCGACGGATGCCAATCTTGTGGCAGGCGTCGATCTCTATGCGCGGCATTGTGTGATTTGCCACGGTACCGCAAAGGGCGATGCGTCCGCCTCGGCCGTAGCGAAAGGGCTCTATCCAAAACCGCCGCAGCTGGCGACCGACGGTGTCGAGGACGACCCCGAGGGCGTTTCCTTCTGGAAGATCAAACACGGCATTCGTTGGACGGCGATGCCGTCATGGAAGGGTACGCTCAACGATCAACAGATCTGGACGCTGGCTCAGTTCTTGAAACACATGGACAAGCTGCCGCCCGCGGCGAAAGCGGCCTGGGAGAAGGTCACAGATTAGAGAGGCGGCGTGCTATTTCTTGCCGCGCTCAAGCACCATCTGCGTCTGCGTCACCAAGGCGCAGAGGCGGCCGTCGCCACGGGTGATGCGGGTCTGCCAGACCATGGTCGAGCGGCCGCGGTGCAGCGCCACGCATTCGGCGTAGGCCACGTCGCCGATTGGAATGCCGGCGAAGAAATTGGTCTTGCTCTCGATCGTGGTGGTCGACTGGCCTTCCTTCAGGTTGGCCATGGTGGCGGTGCCGCCGAGATTGTCGGCCAGCGCCATGATGGCCCCGCCGTGCATAAGACCGAAGCGGTTATTCAACTCTTCGCGCGCGTGAAGCTCGGCTGTCACCCGCTCGGGCGTGATGGAGGTGACTTTCATTCGCAAGAATTCGGCAAAAGCCGGCTGCGTCAAGGCAGCCTCGTTGACGGTGCTCATTCCACGTGGCTCCAGCCCGGATATCGATCGACGCGCGGCGCGCACCATCGCGGCCGGCGCGCCGAAATGCAAGAGGAGCGGACGAGGGGGCGGTGCCCAAAAAGCCAGGGGCGCAGCCGGCAAGCCGCGCCCCTGGTGGCAGAACGATAGAAAGCGTCAATCGCGCGGCTGCGGCACTACGCGCAGATAAGGCTTAATCGTCTTATAGCCTTGCGGATAGAGCTGCTTGGCCTCTTCGTTGCTGATCGCGCTCGAGAGGATGACGTCCTCGCCTTGCTTCCAGTCCGCCGGCGTGGCGACGCGGTGCTTGGCGTTGAGCTGCAACGAGTCGAGCACGCGCAGGATCTCGTTGAAATTGCGTCCGGTGCTCATCGGATAGACCAGGATCAATTTGATCTTCTTGTCCGGCCCGATGATGAAGACGTTGCGCACCGTCTGATTGTCGGCTGGCGTGCGGCCTTCCGAGGTGCCGCCGGTCGCGGCCGGCAGCATGCCGTAGAGCTTGGAGACTTTGAGGTCGGTATCGCCGATCATCGGGTAGTTCGGCGCGAAGCCGACCACGTCCTTGATGTCGACCGCCCATTTGGCATGGTTGTCGACCGGATCGACCGACAGGCCGATGATCTTGGTGTTGCGCTTGTCGAATTCGGGCTTCAGCCGCGCCACCGTGCCCAGTTCGGTGGTGCAGACGGGGGTGAAATCCTTGGGGTGCGAGAACAACAGGCCCCAGGAATTGCCGAGCCAGTCGTGGAAACGGATTTTACCTTCCGTGGTTTCCGCCTCGAAATCCGGGGCGGTATCGCCAATCGCCAAGGTCATGACAAACCTCCAAACCTTTGAGCTTACGCCGATGAGTGCTGATTTCCGGGCTTAGATATAGCGCGGCGCGCGCCGGGGAAAGGGGGCGCGGCTAAAGAGCATCGACCGCCCATGCCGGGGGTGCCGGGGAGGATGAAGCTTCGGCCGGTACCTGGCTGCGTGAAAAGTCATTCCGGCGGCTGCCGAACGCACCGGCCACAACCGCCGGGTCAGGGCTTGGCGGTATAGCCGTCGGTGAGCGTCTTCAGGAAGGCGATCATGTCGGCTTTCTCCTCGGCGGTCATCGCCGGCCTTTCGCCGAGGCGCCGGTTAAAGGGCGGGTCCGCCACATCGACATTGGCCCAATAGCGTTTCGGCAGGTCGTTGAACTTCTGTACCGTTCCGTCGGTGGCGCGCGGATAAATTTTGTGCGGATCCGTGTCGCGGAAATTGTAGAAGTCGAGCACCTGCTCGAGCGTGCGATAGACCCCGTCGTGGAAGAAGGCATGGCGGCTCGCGACATTGCGCAGGGTCGGCGTCGCGAACATGCCGCAATATTGCGTCTCGCGCGCCAGGTCGCGCCGGGCGGGCCCGCAGATGCCGAGGTCGAAATAGGCCGGGTCCTTGTTGGCGGCGAGCGCCGCGTTTCGCGGTACACCCAGCGCTTCGTATTGATGGTCAGTGAACAGCGGCGGCAGCCCGTCGCGCGTCGGCCGATCGACATGGCAGCCGGCGCAATTGGCTTTCTTGGGATCGTTGAACAGCCGATAACCGCGTAGTTCGCTCGCGCTCAAGCGTGCTTTGCCCTCGAGCCAATAATCGAACTTGCTGGTGTAGGGATGGAAGCTCGGGTCCTCGATCTGGTAGCGCGCGACCGCGAACATGGCTTCGGAAACCAGCACGTGCTGATTGCTGAATATCCCTGCGCCGAACAGCGCGGCGAAACGTGACGCATAGGGTGCCCGGCGCAACTTGGCCGCCACCTTGTCGATACTGCCGCCGTCCATTTCGCGCGGATCGAGCAGCGGAAACGTCGCCTGACTCTGCAAGGTATCGACACGGCCGTCCCAGAACAGACCGCCCTGCGGCACCATATTGACCGCGCTTTGCGCGGTGTGCGTCGCGGTCTTTTGCACGCGCGCGGCCTGTTGGCCGAGCGCGGCCATCTGCGCGAGACTGACGTTCTCGGCTTCCTCGTTGTCGGGGCCGATGCTGAAGTTCGGCTGTCGCTCGAGATAGGCTAGCGAGGGAACCGCACGGGCGCCTTGCCGCGAGCGATCGGGGCCGCCGAGCATCACCGGGCCGTCGTTCGGCGGGCCGTAGTGGTGTTGCGGGCTGTGACAAGACGCGCACGACATCCGTCCGGAGGACGACAGGCGCGCGTCGTAGAAGATCTCCCGGCCGAGCTGCGCCATCGCCGACAGCGGCGCAACATGCGGACGGACGAGATGGATGGGATGGGGATTGGCGCCGGGCAAACCCTGCGGCTCGGCGGCCAAGACGGCGCCGGCCAGCGTGAGCAGGCCGGCGCCGAGGAGCCACGTTATGCGGCGTTGTCGCATCGCGTCGCGATCAGTGGCGGTCGTGATCCGGCATGGCGGAAACGATCGTGCCGGCCGATGGATCGAGGAACAGCTTCTGGTCATGATCGCCGTGATCGAAGTCGAACATGTCCATGATCGATCCCGAACTGGCGTCGAACGAGCCGCCGCCCAGACGCTGCCCATGCAGCCAGTTGTCCTCGACGAAGCGCACCACGGAAGCCAGCGAAATCGGCGTGTGGCTCACGTAGTTCTTCTTGGCGTAGGGCGAGACCAACAGGAAGGGGATGCGGGTGCCGGGGCCGCAGCGGCCGTTCACCGGCTTGCCGGCGAGACCCAGGGGTTGCTGCTGCGTGGCGACGCCGGTGCCGCACTGGCCGGGGCCGTTGACCTGATCGGCCTGCCCATCATACGAGGCGCTGGTCGGCTTGACGTAGGCGTGGTCGTACCAGCCGTCGGAGTCGTCATAGGTGACGATCACGGCGGTGTCCTTCCACTGCGGCTGCTTCTGCAGGAAGTTGATCAGGTCGACCGAGCCTTGCTGCTCGTCGAGCGGATCGGAATAGCCGGCGTGGGCGTCCTGGTAGGCCGGCAGCTTGATGTAGGAGACCGCCGGGAAATTGCCGGCCTTCACCGCCGCATAGAAGTCGTTGAGATCGTAGTTGTGGTTGGCGGGGTCGGGTGTCGTGCCGTTCGTCGTCGTGCTGTGGCCGATCGCCTGAATCGAGCTCGGCCGCGCATGAGTGGGGTTGGCGGTCGACGTATAGTATTGGAACCAGGCGTGGTGCGGGATGTAGTCGGTAACGGTGCTGTTCACGTTGCTGGAGACGGTGCTGCGTTTGCAGCCGGTCGATCCGTTCGCGTTGGTGGCGGTCAGATCGAAGCCGCCCATGAACGACCCCCAGGTGATATTGGCGGCGTTGAGCAGGTCGCCGATGTTCTTGCCGCCCATCAGCACTTGGTCTTTGGGATTGGAGCAGCTGTCATAGCCAGGATCAACGTCGTTGATTATGCTCAGGCCGCCCTGACCGTCATTGATGTAGTAAGAATAGGCGCTGAGGGTGAACGGCTGCTTGGTCGTCGCCACGATATTCATGCCGTTGGTCTGGCCGGAGACCACTTCGAGCGCGCCGGGCGTCGACGGACCGTAGGTGTCGGTATAGGCGTTGTCGCTCATGGCAAAGTGCTGGGCATAGTTCCAGATTGCGGTAAGGGTATTACCGTCGAAATAGCCCATCACTTGGCCCTTGGTGCCGAAGGCGCCGACCCCGCCCGGCGTGCCGCTGCCGGTATATTTCGGGAACAGATCGGCCTTGCCATTGTCATAGGCCTGCTGCTCGGCGGTGTAGGCGTGGTTCTGGTCTTTCGTATTCGCCTGCGTCCGATCAAGACGGAACGGGTCCGCCGCGTCGCTGCCATTCGCAGTGTTGGTGAAATTCGGATTGTTGGTCAGCAGGTTGGCGTTGGCGAGATTATTCACCTTCGGCGTA
>JAKAMD010000002.1 GCA_021823875.1 Pseudomonadota bacterium
GGTCAGTTGGCCCTCGGATAGGACGGAAAGGCGGGGCGCGGGACGCTTGGCGGGCATGGGATCATCCTTGTGGCAAGGCGGAGGGACATGACGGGTGACGTGAGCGGCGTCTAATATCGCGGAAAACACGCAATGCCCAGGGGAGGGGCCCGATGGACGACGTCACGCAATTCACGCCCAATCTCGCGCGCTACGAGGCGCTCATGGAGGTGGTGCGCAACCGGCTGACCAGCCGGGCCTTCCGTCCCGACATTCCGGTGCCGCGCGAGCATATCGAGATGGTGATGGAGGCCGCCCGCCACGCGCCGTCAGGCGCCAATGCGCAGCCCTGGCATTACATCGTGGTCACCGATCCGGCGGTGAAGCAGCAGATCGCCGACTATTTCGTGGCGGAAGCCAGCAAGCGTGCCAAGCTGAAGATGAAATTCCCCACGCCCAATTACCGCGGGCTGGCGACTGCGCCGGGCTTCGTGGTGGTGGCGGCCGATTTCCGTTTCGTGCGCGCCTTTCCGGTGCTGCTCGACGGCTCGGATCTCGACAAGCAGTATCAGGCCAACGCGGAACGCATCCTGTTGCAGAGCGTCGCCGCCTCCACCATGTCGGCGCATCTGGCTGCCGCCGCGCTCGGCTATCAGGTCTGGTGGGTAACGGCGATAGGCCAGGAAGAGGCGCAGAAATCGCTGCGGCCGCTGCTCGGCGTGCCGGAGGAGCTCGCCATCATCGACATCATGCTGTTCGGCGTGGCGGCCAAGCCGCCCTACAAGCGCTGGAAGAAGACGCTGCCGCAGATCGTGAGCTGGGACAAGTTCGACATGAAGAACTATATGACCCTCGATGAGATCGACGAATGGGTGCGCGAGACCCGCCCGAAGGTCATGTATCGCGACGAGGCCAAGGTCGATTGAAATCGCTTCCACGAAAGAGGACGTGAACTCATGTTCGGCGCTCGTATCGGACTGACCGCCACGGTGCTCGGCCTCACGCTCATGGCCGGGCCGGCCTTGGCCGACGCCATCGATGGCGACTGGTGCCACAAAGACGGCCGGCGCTTCTCCATCCGCGGGCCGCAATTGGTGACGCCCGGCGGCAAGAAGATGGAAGGCAATTACAGCCGGCATTGGTTTTCGTATGTCGTGCCCACGCCAGAGCCCGGCAGCGGGCAGACCGTCTATATGAGGCTGCTTAACGAAAACACGGTGCAAACGCGGCTCGGCGATGAGAATGCCGCGAATCCGGAAACCTGGATCCGCTGCTCGCCCTCGATCAGCGCGCTGCGGCTGCTGCCGGCGGCGTGACGGCTATTCAACCACCACGCTCACTCGCGCGAGGCCGCTGTCGATCATGCGCAGGACCTTTGCGGCGGCGAAGGAAAGGTCGAGTCGGCAACGCTTGGTGAACGGGCCGCGGTCGTTGACCACCACGATGACGCTGCGGCCGCTCCTAAGCGAGGTGACGCGCAGCTTGGTACCGAATGGCAGGGTGCGGTGGGCGGCGGTCAGTTTCTTTGGATTGTAGCGCGGTCCGGAAGCAACGCGACCGGTGTAATCCTTGCTGTAATAGCAGGCGGTCAGCGAGAGCTGTTTGGCGTGCTGTGCGCCCTGCGCAAGGGCGCTGCTGCCGGCGAGGGCGATGGAAAACGCCGTCGCAAGCCCCATCGCCCACAACGTGGTACGCCGGCCGGCGGGCGTTATGCCACGCAGGTTCGGTAGGTCTTTGATCGTCATGATGTGCGATCGTTCATTCACCGTCGATCAGCGTGCCCGCCAAGTGTGGCGGCGGTGCGACCGGCCGGCGGTATAGGCATAAGCGCGTCGGCTGGGTGCCTTCAGCGCGAACGCTTGCTCTTCTTTGTCTGTTTCGTCCGCCTCTTCGCCGCCAACCGGGCATCACGGCGCTTGTTGGCTTCGCGCCGTTCGCGCGCCAGCTTGGCGCGCCGGCGCCGGCAGCGCGAGCATTGGCAGTTCTCGCGCCCGATCACATTCTTCAGGTATTCGGTGCCGTAATCGTAAGTGAGCTCTTCGCCCGGCTTGATGTCGCGTAGGGTTTTGACGAACACGCGGCCGCGCCAGATGATCGATTCGGCGTTTGGGTTGCAGGAATGGTTGAAGTAGCGCGCGATGTTCTTGCGCGCAGTGCCATCGATGGTGCGATGGGTGCTGACTTCGTAAAGGTAGCGATTGCCGCGCCGTTCGGCTCTTTCCGCTTCCTCCAAGTCGAGGATCTTGCCGGTGTATTCGGCGATCCGGGTGCGTTTCTTGATCGGGCGGGTGGCGAACAGGCCGAGCCCGGTGTTCGAGCGGCCGAGGCGGAAGGGACGAGGTGCCATTGCGATAAGCTAGTCCAGATAAATGCGAATGCAGCGGATGGCAGATGCGGGCGCGTGCGTCAATGGGCGCGTGCGGCCTGTTGACGAAACGCACGCCGCGCCTTCCCGCCAACGGCGCGAAGGCAGCCTTTGTTGGGACGATCACGCGGGCCCAGATGCACGTGGCAGATTATGCTTGGAAGGATCGTTTCGTTGCAGCAGTGGCGGACGCCCAGTGAGCGTCATCCTTGGGCCCAGTGGGCACATCAGCCGCGCCCATGGATACGTCTTTCAGAAGTGAACGGCAGATCCCAAGGCGGTATTGGTGCGAAGCGTTCGACCATGAAATCGATAAAAGCGCGCACCTTGGCCGGCGGGTTTCGGTCGGGAAGATAAACCGCATAAATGCCGCCGAATTCTATCGTCGGCTGATCGAGCTGGATCGGCACAAGGGTGCCGGCGCGCAGGTCGTCGTCCACGATGAAGGTCGGCTGGTAGACGATGCCTTGCCCTGCGACGGCCGCTGCCCGCAGGGCATCACCATTGTTGGACCGCATGTTTCCAGAGATTGCGATGACCGTGTCGCCCCGGCTCCCGAAGGCCCAGCGGTCGGGTCCGGTCGTGCGCGAGAGCGTGTAACCGAGGCAATTGTGGCCGGCGAGATCGCCGACCGTCTTCGGGGTGCCGTGCGTCTCCAGATAGGCCGGTGCGGCCGCCAGCACGGTGCTGCAAGCCACAATTCGGCGAGCGAGCAAGCTTGAATCTTCCAGCGTGCCGATCCGCACCGCCAGATCCCAGCCTTCCTCGGCGAGATCGACAAGACGATCGTTCAATCCAAGATCGGCTGTCAGATGCGGATGACGGCGGGTGAATTCGTCGAGCAAGGGCGCGATCTGCCGCGTTCCGAACGACACCGGTGCGTTCAGGCGCAAGGTCCCGCGTGGCTCGAACCGGTCGGCGGAAACGGCGCTGTCGGCCGCTTCCAGCTCGGCCAGGATGCGCTCGATGGATTCGAGATAATCGCGGCCGCCGTCGGTCAGCGACAGCCGCCGCGTGCTGCGGTGGAAGAGCTTGACCCCAAGCCGCGTTTCCAAGGCGGCGATGTGCTTGGTCACCATGGTCTGGGACAGGCCCATGACCCGCGCGGCCGCTGACAGGCTGCCGCTGCCGGCCACCTTGACGAAGACCTCTAGGCTGGTCACCCGATCGACCATGACCCAATCTCACCCTAATAGTATGAACTGTAATTCTAAATCATAATATTATCACACCATTTGGAATAAGCCATATCCCGCAGCATCAACCACGGGAGATCGCCATGACCGATATGCGCACCGCGCCTTATGCCGCCTTGCTGCTTCGCCTGACCTTGGGCGGCCTGTTTCTCGCCCACGCTGCCCTCAAGCTCTTCGTTTTCACGCCCGCCGGCACGGCGCAGTTCTTCGCCAGTCTCGGGCTGCCGGCCTTCTTTGCCTATGCAACGATGGCTGCTGAGGTGATCGGCGGGTTTGCGCTGATCGCGGGCATACAGACGCGCGTGGTCGCGATCGCGCTGACGCCGATCCTGCTGGGCGCCATCGCCATGGTGCACGGACACGCCGGCTTCTTCTTCACCGATGCCAATGGCGGCTGGGAGTACCCCGCCTTCTGGATCGTCGCCTTGATCGTGCAGGCGCTCCTGGGCGACGGGCGATATGCTCTCGGCAGCGTGTTGTCCCGGGCATCGAATGTGCGCCTCGCGCCGGCTGCGTTGCGATGAAATGAGGGGCGGCCGCGTTTCGGCCGCTTCCTTCACAGGAGAACAAAGTCAATGACCATGCCCAGCATTTTCCTTTCGCACGGTGCCCCGACGCTGCCGCTCACCGACACGCCGGCGCGCGCTTTTCTGAGTGGCCTAGGCAAGACGTTGCCGCGCCCCAAAGCCGTTCTTGTCGTCTCCGCGCATTGGGAGACCAGGCGGCCGGCCGTGAACGCCGTGACCTGGAACGAGACCATTCACGATTTCTATGGTTTCCCGCGGGCGCTTTACGATCTGCGCTATCCGGCGCCCGGCGCGCCCGATCTGGCGCCTGCCATTGCCGGGCTTCTCCGCGGCGCCGGCTTCGAGTGCGATGTCGATGGCAAGCGCGGCCTCGACCATGGCGCCTGGGTGCCGCTGTCGCTGATTTATTCCGCCGCGGATGTTCCCGTCCTGCAACTGTCCGTCCAAACCGAACTGGGGCCCGAGCACCATCTTCGTATCGGCAGGGCTCTGGCGCCCCTGCGGGAACAAGGCGTGCTGATCATCGGCAGCGGCAGCTTCACGCATGATCTGTCCGAGTTCCGGCACCATGGGCTGAACGACCCGGCGCCGGACTGGGTGAACAGCTTTGCGGATTGGTTCGACGCGGCGCTCACTGCCGGCCGAACCGACGAACTCCTCGATTATCGCAGGCGGGCGCCCCATGCCCGCAAGAACCATCCGAGCGAAGAGCACTTGCTGCCGCTTTACGTGGCTTTGGGCGCCGCAGGCGCGACGCCACGCGTCGAACACTTGCACGCGAGCGCCACATTCGGGGTGCTGCGCATGGATGTCTATGCCTTCAAAGGCGCGCACGATGATGAGGCGCGATCAGATACTGCGGTGAATGAAACCGCGTCTTAGCTGCCGTAGCTCTGGATCAGGCTTCCCGCCACCAGGCTCCAGCCATCCACCAGTACGAAGAAGATCAGCTTGAACGGCAGCGACACCACCACCGGCGGCAGCATCATCATGCCCATCGACATCAGCACCGACGCCACCACCAGATCGATGATCAGAAACGGCAGGAACAGCAGAAAGCCGATCTCGAAGGCGCGTTTGAGCTCGGAGATCATGAAGGCCGGCACCAGCACGCGCAGCGACAGGTCCTCCGGCTTGGCCGGCGCGGCTTCCTTCGCCATGGAGAGGAACAGCTTGAGGTCCTTCTCGCTGACGTTCTTCTGCATGAATGCGCGCAACGGCATGCTGCCGCGCTCGAAGGCCTGCTCGGTGGTGATCTGATGGGCGATGAGCGGCTTGACGCCGGCATCGTAAGCCTTCTGCAGCACCGGCCCCATCACGAAGGCCGACAGGAACAACGCCAGCGACACGATCACGGTATTGGGCGGCGCGGTGGCGGTGCCGAGCGCGGTGCGCAACAGCGACAGCACCACCACGATGCGGGTGAACGACGTCATCATGATGAGGATCGACGGCGCCAGCGACAGCACCGTGAGCAGCGCGATCATCTGCAGAACGCGCTCGGTCAATCCGCCGCCTTGCGGGAAATTGACGCTGATCTCCTGCGCGCCGGCGGGGGACGCCGCCAGCGCGATCATCAGCCCTGTTACCCCGGCCACCACCGCCCACAGGCGAACACGGCGGCCGGCACGGCCTGTCACGATTTTCCTGATGGACGGCCAAGCAAGCTGGCCATCTCCTCTTCGAGAGAGTCGTAGAACGTCTTCGATCCCGCGGTGGCGAGTTCGGGCTTGGTCTCTTTTTTGGGCTCCACCTTGGCCACCGGTTTAACGTCTGCCTTCGTTTCAGGCGTGGCTTCCGGTTTGGCCTCGAGCTTTGGCTCCACTCTAGCGGCTGGCGCGCTCGCCGCCTTGGGCGCCGGTTCGGGCCTCAGCTCGAGCGTGGGAGCGACCGTGAGCTCGGGTTTGCTCTCAGCTTTAGGTTCGGGCTGGGCGTCGAACCTGGGTTCGGCACGCTTGAAGTCGCGCGCGGCTGGACGCGGTGTTTCCGGAGCGGGTGGCGGCACGGCAAACGGATCGGTCACCGGCGGATGAATTTCCGGCGTCGGTGCGCGCCGCAGCGCGGCTTCGAGCTGCATCGCCATGTCAGCGAGATTGCGATCGTTCTGCATCGCATGCTGCGGTTCCGGCGGCGGGGCAGGCGGCTCATAACGCGCTTCTTGGCGCACCTCATGCCGCGGTTCTGGCCGCGGCTCTTGTCGCAATTCTTGCCGCGCAAACGCCGGCGGTTCGGGCGAAGCGAATCGGTTGGGCGTTTCGGCCGTAAAGGTGGCGAGGTTGTCGACCGGACGCGGCCGCCCACCGGGTTCGCCCGGCAGCCAGGGTTCTTCGGTCAGGGTGGCGCGCTGCCCGCGCGGCGGCGCGACCGGGGCAACCGGCGCGGTCGGCGCCAGCGGAGGCGGTTCGTAGGTCGGTTGCAGCGGCCAAGCAGTTTCGGCCGACGACGGCGCCGCGCGCGTGCTCGATTCGGGGCGTGCCGGTTCGCGTGCCGGCGCGGCACGGACGATATTGGGCTCGATCACCACGTCGGTCGGACCACCGATCATCAGCAAATGTTCGATGTTGTCGCGCCGGATCAGCACCAGACGGCGACGGCCGTCGACGCTTGCCGCATCGATGACGGCAAGCCGCGGCTGGCGGCCGCGTGCATTCGCGCCGCCGAGTCGCGTCGACCCGAAGCGCCGCACCAGCCAGGCTGTCACACCGATCAACGCCAACACCACCAGGAAGGCGATGAAGAAGCGGGCTGCCAGCGGCATTCCCGAGCCGAACAAATCGAACATGGCTTCTCCTACATCGTGCCGCGGGTTACCCGACGGGAACCGACCAAATGGTTAATTCCCTCGGCACTATTTGCCGCCCCCAATACTAACAGACTCTTAACAAATAAAGAGGTGTTTGGCGGCCAGGGCCATTTTATGGGCCCCGCCATGGTTAACGATTTCTTGGCGAAATCGCGTCCTCCGACACCGTTTTTACCCATCATTAACCATGAACCCGGCAAAGTCTGCCCAGCGGTCCGATCGGGGCCGTACCGGGGGCCCTTTCCGGGGGACGCAATGGCACTCACCGATTTTCCGATTTTTTCCATGCTGCGCACGCGCATGGACTGGGCACAGGCGCGCCAGCGCGTGCTGGCCGAGAACGTGGCAAATGCCGATACGCCCAATTTCCGCCCGCGCGACATGGTGGCGCCGAAATTCGTTCCGGCGGCCGAGGAGACGCCGCCCGGCGTTCCGCCCGTCATTCTGGCGCGCACCGACGATGGCCACATCTCCGGCTTCGGCATGGAGAGCAATCCGGCCTTCCGTTCGGTCGAGACCGGCGGCTCGGTCAATCTCGAGCAGGAGATGATGAAGGTTGCCGGCAACACCATGGACTTCCAGGCGGTGAGTGCGCTCTACACCCGCAGCCTCAATCTCGTGAAGACCGCACTCGGCAAGGCCAACAACGGGTAACGGAGGCGCGTCATGGATTTCCTCAAGACGCTGGCGATCGCCGCCTCCGGTTTGCGCGCGCAATCCGGGCGCATGCGCATCATCTCGGAGAATATCGCCAATGCCGATTCGACGCCGTCGACGCCGGGTGGCGATCCCTATCGGCGCCGAATTCCAACCTTTCAGCTCGAATACGATCGCGCGCTCGGCGTCAATCTGGTCGAGCTCGGTCAGACCGAGCCCGACAGCTCCGCCTTCCAGGTGAAATACGAGCCCGGACATCCCGCCGCCGACAAGAACGGCAACGTCAAGCTGCCCAACGTCAATCCGCTCCTGGAGATGACCGACATGCGCGAGGCCCAGCGCACCTACGAGGCCAACATCAACGTGATCACCGCCACCCGGCGCATGATTCAGCGCACCATCGACATTTTGAAAGCTTGAACGAGGCTTAAGTCATGGCCAGTCCGCTCACCGCCGCCGGCGCCTATGCCAATATCGCGCGATTGACCGCCGACGCCACGCGCGGCGTGTTTTCGTCGTCCGCCGGCGCCGCGCCGCCAACCGGCAACAGCTTCGGCGCCGCGCTCAAGGAAGCGCTCGGCACGGTCGAGCAGCTTGGCCACAAGTCGGATGTTGCCAGCCGCGACATGGTCAACGGCAAGTCCAACATGGTGGACGTGGTGACCGCGGTGGCTGAAACGCAGGTCGCCATCGACGCCGTGGTGGCCGTGCGCGACAAGGTGATCGCCGCCTACGACGAAATCATGAAGATGCCGATATGAAAGTGACACAATGACCGGTCCGGAAGTTCTCGACATTGCCCGCGAGGCGATCATTACACTGGTGGTGGTGGCGGCGCCCGTCATGCTGGTGGGACTCGCCGTCGGCGTCGTCATTTCGCTGTTCCAGGCGTTGACGCAGATCCAGGAAATGACCATCGCCTTCGTGCCGAAGATCTTGGCGATCTTCATATCGCTGCTGCTCGCGCTGCCGTTCATGGCCGAAAAGCTGCACGAGGAGATGCTGCGGATTGCCGCCCGCATCGCCACCGGCTAGCGCCTCGGCGCCGCGGGCGAGGCGTCGCGGCGGAGAAGCTCACGCACGTTAATCGCGAAGTGCAGTCAATGCAGATCGACGTTTCCTTCGTCCCGGTGCTGGCGGCCGCCTTCCTGCTTACCTTCGCGCGTATCGGCACCATGGTGATGGTGCTGCCCGGCGTGGGGGAGCAGGACATGCCGATGCGGGTGCGTCTGACGGTGGCGCTGGTGCTCACCGCGGTGCTCCTGCCGTCGCATGAGAATGCCTATCACGTCGACCTTAAGGAGCTTGCGCCGGTGCTGGTGGTGGCGGTGCAGGAAATCCTGATCGGTTTGGTGCTCGGCATGACCGCGCGGCTCGCCATGTCGGCGCTGCAGATCGCCGGGGCCGTGATCGCCCAGCAGCTCGGTCTCGGTTTCGTCACCGCAATCGATCCCACCCAGCATGAGCAGGGTGTGCTGGTCGGCAATTTCCTCACCGTGCTCGGCGTCACGTTGATCTTCGCCACCAACATGCACTACCTGGTGCTGGCGGCGCTCAACGACAGCTACAACATTTTCCAGCCCGGCCAGCTGCCGCTTACCGGGGACGTGGCCAAGCATGTCACGGACGTGATCGCCACGTCATTCCGCATCGGCGTCCAGCTCGCCGCGCCGTTCCTGGTGTTCGGCCTGCTGTTCAATCTCGGCCTCGGCGTATTGTCCCGGCTGATGCCGCAGATGCAGGTGTTTTTCATCGGCCTGCCGCTGTCGATCCTGCTCGGTCTCTTGCTGCTGGTGGTGGTGATCGGCGCCCTGATGGGTACGTTCGTCGGCTACATGCAAGGCGTGCTCGGCGCGCTGGTCGTGCCGGGGTAGGCCATGGCCGAAGAACAAGACCAATCGGAAAAAACAGAAGATCCGACGCAAAAGCGTCTGGACGAAGCACTCAAGCGCGGCGACGTCGTCAAGAGCCAGGAGGTCAGCACCTGGTTCGTGATCGCCGGCGGGACGCTGGTGCTCATTGCCTTCTCCGGCCCGATGGCGAGCCATCTCACCACCACCATGCGCGGGCTGATCGCCAACTCCTTTCAGATCAGGACGGACGCACCGGCGCTGCCGAGCCTGTTCGAGAAGATCGGGCTCGAAATGCTGGCGGCGCTGGCGATTCCGTTCCTGGTGCTGCTGTTGGCCGCGGTCGCCGGCAATATGGTGCAACATCGGCTGGTCTGGTCGTTCGAATCGCTGACGCCGAAGCTGTCCAAGATTTCGGTGACCGCGGGCTTCAAGCGTCTGTTCTCGACGCAGGCGCTGGCCAATCTGCTGAAGGGCCTGGTCAAGATGGTTCTGGTCGGCGCGATGTTGATCGCGCTGATGTGGCCGGAGCGCTTCCGGCTGATCGCGCTGATCCACGGCGACCTCGGCGACGTACTGCAACTGACCCGCTCCTTGTCGCTCAAGCTCCTGGGCGCGGTGGTGGCGATGATGGCGGTGGTGGCAGCGGCCGACTACCTGTTCCAGTACCGGCGCTGGTACGAAAAGCAGAAAATGTCGGTACGCGAGATGAAGGAGGAGTTCCGGCAGAGCGAAGGCGACCCCACCATCAAGGGCAAATTGAAGCAGATGCGTCAGGCGCGCCAGCGCAAGCGCATGATGGCGGCGGTACCCACGGCGGCGGTGGTGATCACCAACCCGACCCACTACGCGGTCGCCCTGCAATACGAGCGTGGCATGTCGGCGCCGGTCTGCGTCGCCAAGGGCGTCGACGCGCTGGCGCTCAAAATCCGAGAAGTGGCCGCCGAGCATTCGGTGCCGGTGGTCGAGAACCCGCCGCTGGCTCGCGCACTGCACGCCACCGTCGACATCGATCAGGCGATCCCGCCCGAGCATTATAAGGCGGTGGCGGAGGTGATCGGCTACGTCATGCGGCTGCGGCGGGCGGTGCGGCGCAATTAAAGCGGGATTGGCGGCGCGCGGCCCTTGCCCCTGGGGGCGGCTTGAGGCACTTGGGGTAAACTCGCGGCGGCGAGATGAGGGTCTTAACCGTTATGGCAGGTCAGGATCGGATCACGCGGACCGCGGCGCGCGGCGAGGAGCCGGCGCGGCCGGTCTTCGACAACAGCGCCAGCGTGCCGCGCGGCGGCTCGATCGTGCTGGTGCTGCTGGTCGCGGTCGCCCTGGTCGCGGCCGCCGCCGGCCTGATCTATGTCGGGCACGATTATGCGCAGCTCTACATCCTCGCTTTGCTGGCGCTGCTCGGCACCATCGGCGTTTTTGCACTGTTCGCGCTCGCCGCGGGGATCATGCGCTTTTCAGGACGCGAGCCGGGCAATCCGCTGCTCAAGACCGTGGTCGACTACGGTTTTGACGGCATCGTGGTTACCGACCAGAACGGACGGGTCTATTACGCCAACGCCACCTATCTCGAGCTGATCGGGGCGGCGAACGCCGACGACGTGCGGCCGATCGAACGGGTGTTCATCGGCGATCCGGATGTCTCCGAGTCGATCTACCGGTTATTGAAGGCGGCGCGCGAGGGGCGCCGCTCGCAGGAGGAGGTGCGCGTCGCCTCCGGCCCGGGCGAATCCGGACGCTGGCTGCGCCTGCGCGTGCGCCCGCTCAACGAGGGCAAGCGCGACAATCGCATGACCGTGTGGTCAATCGCCGACATTACGCGCGAGCGCGAGCGCCAGGAAAACGTCTTCCAGGAACTGCAGCACGCGATCGATTATCTCGACCACGCGCCGGCCGGCTTTTTCTCGGTCGATGCCAAGGGCGCAGTGGTTTATCTCAACGCCACGCTGGCCGCCTGGCTCGATCACGATCTCGCCCAGGTCGGCGCCGGTTCATTGCGTCTTTCCGACATCGTCGCCGGCGAGGGTGCGGCGCTGCTCACCACGTTCAACGCGACGCCGGGCGAGGTGCGCAGGGAAGTGCTCGATCTCGATCTCAAGACGCGCACCGGCAAGCCGGTGCCGGTGCGGCTATTCCACAATGTGGCCTTCGGCGCCGACGGCACGCCCGGTGTCTCCCGCACGCTGGTGCTCAACCGCGCCCAGGATATCGGCGCGGATTCCGGGCGGGCGGCGGAAGTGCGCTTCATGCGCTTCTTCCAGCATACGCCCATGGCGATCGCCACCGTCGACAAGGCCGGACGCATTGCGCGCAACAATGCGCGCTTCGCCACCGCCTTCGACGGTCTGCTGACGGACGATCGCTCGATCCTCAACGTGGTGGCGGAACGCGACCGGCCGGCGCTTGAATCCGCCATTGCCAAGGCGGCGGAAGGCCAAGGCGACATCGCGCCGGTGGAAGCCGCGCTTGCCGGAAGCGACGAGCGCTGGGCCACCTTCTTCGTGTCGGCGGTGGACGAGCAGGAGCGCGACGGCGAGGCGGCGATCGTCTATGCGCTGGAGACCACTGCCCAGCGCACGCTGGAGACGCGCATCCAGCAGCAGCAGAAGATGGAATCGGTCGGCCAGCTCGCCGGCGGCATCGCGCACGATTTCAACAACGTGCTCTCCGCCATCATGATGGCGACCGATTTCCTGCTCAACGCGCACCGGCCGACCGATCCGTCCTTCAAGGACATCATGCAGATCAAGCAGAACGCCAACCGCGCCGCGGCGCTGGTGCGGCAACTGCTGGCCTTCTCGCGCAAGCAGACGCTGCGCCCGCAGGTGCTCGATCTCAACGAGACGCTCACCGATCTGACCATGCTGCTGCGCCGCCTGATCGGCGAGCGGGTGACGCTCAGCCCGGCGCTGGCGCGCGATCTGTGGCCGGTGAAGGCCGACCTCTCCCAGTTCGAGCAGGTGATCGTCAATCTGGCGGTCAATGCGCGCGATGCCATGCCGGAAGGTGGCAAGCTCACGCTGCGCACCGCCAACGTCACGGCCGATGAATGCGCCAAGCTCGGCTACAAGGGCATGCCGCAGGCCGATTACGTGCTGGTCGAGGTGAGCGACAGCGGCACCGGCATTCCGCCCGAGATCATCGACAAGATTTTCGAGCCGTTCTTCTCGACCAAGGAAGTGGGCAAGGGCACCGGTCTCGGCCTGTCGACGGTCTACGGCATCGTCAAGCAGACCGGCGGCTTCATCTATGTCGATAGCAAGCCGGGCGCGACCGCCTTTCGCATCTTCCTGCCGCGCCACGTGCCGGGCGTCGAGGAGGTTGCCGCGTCAACCGAATCCCCGGCGATCGCCGGCGCGCTGTCGGCGGCCGAGACGGCGGCGAAAGCCGCCACCAGCGATCTTACCGGGCAGGGCGTGATCCTCCTGGTCGAGGACGAAGAAGGTTTGCGCGCGCTCAATGCGCGCGGGCTCTCCTCGCGCGGCTATACCGTGCTGGAAGCCTCAAACGGCGTCGAGGCTATCGAGGTGCTGGATCAGCACGGTCACGTCGATCTGGTTGTCTCGGACGTGGTCATGCCGGAAATGGACGGGCCGACTCTGCTCAAGGAATTGCGCCGGCGCGACTCCTCGGTGAAAATCATTTTTGTGTCGGGCTATGCCGAAGATGCCTTCGCCAAGAACCTGCCAAGTGGCGAGGGTGGGAAACCGGCCTATGGGTTCCTCGCCAAGCCTTTCACGCTCAAGCAACTGGTTTCGGCGGTGAAGCAGACCATGGCCGGTTAGCGCGTCAGCAGCCGACCGTCATCGGATTACCGTTCAGGCCACTTTGCCGATTACGCGAATTACCGGCACGAGAATGAAAGGTGGACTCCGTCGGCCGTGCGGCTCCGGTGCAAGCGGCAGGGAGTGACCGGGCCGGCCACAAACGGGCCTTGCTGCGCGTGGAAATAATTGGATTCCAACATGGCGCCGGCCGGACCCAGATCGATGAGCCAAGCCTCCAAAGCTTGGGGCGGCAATACCGGTTCGCGCGCCGCCAAAGTGGCGGCCGCAGCGCCGGTCATCATCGCCAGCAGACATCCCGCGAGTACCGCCTTCATGGCTGCGTGTTCCACCAAAGCCGTTTTGTTATGTGGGTTGCCGGCAGGGCTTGGGGAAGCCTCGACGACATCATGACGCAGTGCTGCAAAGCCAGTGCCACTCGAACGAATGGGTGCGACGCTCTCTTTGCGTGCCAATGTTGTCCACTCCATCAGTCTCATTGGGGAAGGTCTGATGCGGTCGCGCCGGCGGCATCCGATCTGGACGGTGCGGCCGGTTTTGCCGCGGGTCTCTCGGGCCGACGCACGAATTTCACGCCGACATGCTGAGGCTCGCGCCAGATCACCTGGCAGGCGCGCCGCGCTCTGCCGCGGGCTGCCAACAGCAGCAGGAAACGGTCCGGTAGCACGCTGCTATCAGCGACTTCGATACGCGCGCCGGTTTCGGAAACATTAGACAGCTTGCAATCGTGGAATTGCCGGGGGCCGGTCAAAATTTTGGCGACGTGATGTAATCGTTGCCGCCGGGTCTTGCGCTTTTCAACGATCATGGTGCCCCGCAGCCATCGGTTGGAGCGGGGGCGATTGCACATTTACGGTGCGTTAACGCCGGTGCGGTCATGGACCGACTCTAGCCGCGGGCGCTTACCAATTCATAAAGCTGTAACCACGGGCGCAAGTGTCGCAGCCGGGGGGAGGCCGTTGACGTTACGGCGAATTCAGTTTATTTGCCGCATGCAACCTGGTTTTCGGCTTAACTTGCTGCCACGCACCCGGCTTTGGGCAAGCTGCTCAAGTGATCTCCCAAAACTCGGACAGTTGCACGTCAGCGCGGACTGCGCGGGCGATCAACGGAAAGGCGTGAAAGGAACTCTGAATGGCTACCGGAACTGTGAAGTTCTTCAATACCCAAAAAGGCTACGGCTTCATCCAGCCGGATGACGGCTCCAAGGACGTGTTCGTGCACATCACCGCGGTGGAGCGCGCCGGCATGCGCTCGCTGGTCGAGGGTCAGAAGGTCTCCTACGAGATCGTCACCGAGCGTGGCAAGCAGGCCGCCGGCAACCTGCAGTCGGCCTGAGCCAGATCAAAAGAACTTCTCTGACACCGAGCCCGGCGGCGACGCCGGGCTTTTTGTTTATGGAGGCTGGCTGGCGTGACGGCGCAAGCTCTCATCAAGGGTCCGCGAGCCGGGAATAGCCGCGGCGCCCGGGTGTTCTGATCTACCGACGGCGGGGCGACGGGCCTGGCCGCATACCGGGAGGCTTCCAATGCTGAAGGTTCGGGCCGGGCTGCCGCTGATGGCGTGCCTGTCATTCATGGCGGTGGCGGGGGCACAACCCGCTGCGGCGCAACCAGCCGAGATGGGTTTCTTCGTCACCAGCGTGGGGCCGGGCAAGGGCGCCGATCTCGGCGGACTCGCGGGCGCCGATGCCTTTTGCCAGAAGATGGCGGCTTCGGTCGGGGCGGGCGCCAGGACCTGGCACGCCTATCTGTCGACGCAGGGGCAGGGGGCAGTGAATGCGCGCGACCGTATCGGCAAGGGGCCCTGGAAGAACGCCAAGGGCGTGGTGATCGCCAAGGATGTTGCCGAGTTGCACGGCGCCGACAATCTCACCAAGCAGACGGCGCTGAGCGAGAAGGGCGAGATCATCAATGGCCGTGGCGACAAGCCGAACCGGCACGACATCCTGACCGGCTCGCGGCCGGACGGCACGGCCTTCCTGGATGACAAGGACCACACCTGCAAGAACTGGACGAGCAGCACGCAGGGCTCTGCCATGGTCGGCCATGCCGACCGTCAAGGCCTGCGCGACGACGCGCCGTCCAAGTCCTGGAATTCGTCGCACCCCTCGCGCGGCAAGGATGGCGGCTGCAGCCAGGCCGACCTCCGCTCGACGGGTGGCGATGGGCTGCTTTACTGCTTTGCGTTGAACTGATACGAGCGGCAATAAAGCGCGCGGATAGCGGGCCGGGGTTTACCGGGAAACCTTGGCTGCCAGCGATCCGCGCGGCGCGGGGGAGGCCGGCTTGGACGAGCGCGAACGTCTCACCGGCAGGGTGGGACTGGCGCGATCGCGATGCCCGAGTTGGCTAATCTGCTGCTGTTGGTTGGCGATGCGCTGATTTATTTCGGCGCGCTCGCCGCGCTCTTGCGGCTGCGCCGGCGCATCGGCCTCGGCGCCTTCTTCTGCGCGCTCGGGGTGATGCATTTCCTCGAGACCTATCTCGCCAGCACCTACTACGTCGCGCTGCCGTTAGGCGTCGTCACCTCGCCGGGTTCGACCGTGCTGTTCACCGGCAAGCTGATGATGCTGTTGCTGCTCTACATCCGCGAGGACGCGGTGGTGGTGCGCCAGCCGATCTATGGGCTGTTGTTCGGCAACGTGCTCTTGTTCGGCCTCGCCTTCGTCATGCGCCATCACACGTTGGTGGCGCTTACGCCCGGACACGTCGCGGATTTCGGCTTCCTCAACACCATGGGCGCCCTGATGGTGTGGGGCACCGCCGTCCTGTTCTTCGACTGCATCCTGATGATCCTGCTTTACGAGCGCACGCGCACGTGGTTCGGCGAACGGATCCTGGCGCGGCTGGCGGCGACCGGCGCGTTGATCCTCAGCTTCGACCAGGCGGCGTTCTTCATCGGATTGCATGCGGTCACCGGCGCCGGACTGCCGGTGCTGATCGGCGGCTGGATCGCGAAAATGGGGGCGGTCGCGCTCTACAGCGTGCTCGCCACCGTCTATCTCGTCCATTTCGAGCAGGCGGTGGGGCGGCGGCGCGACGAGCCGCGCATCTGGGACGTGTTCGACATATTGACCTATCGCGAGCGCTACGAGGACCTGCTGGCGCGTACCGGCAGCGACGCGCTCACCGGCGCACTCGACCGTCATTCGCTGGAGGCGCATGGCCGGCGCGCGGTCGAACATGCCGCCGCCGACGGGCGCTCCTTGGCGCTGCTGGTGATCGACATCGATCATTTCAAGGAATTCAACGATCAATTCGGCCACGCCGCCGGGGATCACATGCTCAAGCGCATCGCCGCCGAGATCATGGCGACCGCGCGCGTCACCGATTACACCTATCGCTTCGGCGGCGAGGAGTTCGTGGTGATCGCCGATGGCGCCAAGGGAGACGACGCGCGGGGGCTGGCCGAGCGCATCCGCCGTAACATTGCCGGCGCGGCGGTCCGCGACGACGCCATGCGCGTGACGGCGTCGATCGGGGTTGCGATCTGTCCGAGCGACGCGACCGACTACGACACGCTGTTCGACATCGCCGACAAGCGCCTCTACGAGGCCAAGGCGGCCGGCCGTGACCGCGTGGTCGACGGACGGCCGGACTTGCGTCAGGTGGGGTGAGCGGTCGCGGCTTAGCCTGCAATCGGCGTGGCGCCCGGCCCGCGATGGTTTGGTGCTTTCCGTGGTTGCCGTCCGGCCGCTACGTCAAGGCGACCGTCAACGGGTTATATGAATACAGCCACTTATTGCGATCCTCGCCTTCATTGCGCCGTGCGAAGGCCGCTCTGATTTCCGCCTCGGAGTGCAGATGAAAGAGCGCGCGATTCTTGGTCGATTGTTCGACCACCCGCGCCGTGCGGTCGACGCGGTTTCGTTGGTAAAAATCGAGCGCTTCGGGAACAGGCGATGGCTGAAGGAGCGCGCGGGCAAGAACGGCGCCGTCTTCGATGGCCATCGCTGCGCCTTGCGCCAGATAGGGCAGCGTCGCATGGGCGGAGTCGCCGAGCAGGGTCGCGCGCGCGGTGCTCCAGTTCCGGAGCGGCAATCGATTGTGAAGCGACCAGCGGTAGCATTGATCCTTATCGGCCGCGTCGATGACGGTCTGAATGATCGGGTGCCAGCCCCGGTAATCGTTTTTGAGCCGGTCCCAAGGAAATTTTATCGTCCAGGATTCTTCGAAGACCTCGTCGGTTTCGACAAGCCCGACGAAGTTCAACAGCTTGCCGGCGCGGACATAGTAGCAGACCGCATGGCCGCCGGGCCCCATGAAGACCGACATCACTTGGTCTAAAAAGTTTTTCGGGAGCCGTTCAACAGGAACGGTGATGCGCCACGCGGCGTCGCCGGTATAACTGGCAGGGATATTGCCGACGATCTGGCGCGCAATGGCCGATTTCAGTCCATCGGCCCCAATGAGAATGTCTCCGCGCGCCGTAGTGCCGTCCGCAAACTTGAGCTCGACGCCGGTCGCATCTTCCGAGAATCCGATGGCTTGTTTGTTGAGGTGAATGATGCCGGGCCGGAGTTTTCCAACCTGCTTGGCAAGAAGATCATGCAAATCGGCGCGATGAATTTGAACATAGGGCGCGCCGTGTTGGCGCTCGTGCTCTGCGGAGAGAGGAAATTGCTGGATGATTTCGCCGGTGTCGTGCAGGCGAAAGACATAGGCGCCCGGTCGTACGCCAATCTCTACAATCGACTCTTCGAGCCCGATATGACGCATGACATGCATGGCGTTGGCGCTGAGCTGGATTCCCGCCCCGACCTCGCCAAGCGCCGCAGCTTGTTCAAAGATCTCAACCTCAAAGCCGGCTTTCAGGAGACAGCAGGCGGCCGAAAGGCCGCCAAGACCGGCGCCCACGACCAATATCTTGCGATTTGGCATGTCTTCGATGGTTCACACTGAGATGGGGGCAGGTGCGCCGTAGCCCGCGTTACTTCGGGACCACCCGGACCGCGCCACGCGCCGCGCTGGTCGTCAGCGCCGCGTAAGCCCGCAAGGCAGTCGACACAGTGCGGCGGCGGTTCTCTGGTTGCCAGGCCCGCTCCCCGCGCGCCTGCATCGCCGCGCGCCGCTTCTCGAGTTCGGCGTCCGCCACCGCCAGCTTGATGGAGCGGTTTGGAATGTCGATCTCGATCTTGTCGCCCGCTTCGACCAGCGCGATCAGGCCGCCTTCCGCCGCCTCCGGCGAAACGTGTCCGATGGACAGGCCGGAGGTGCCGCCGGAAAAGCGCCCGTCGGTGATGAGCGCGCAGGCCTTGCCGAGCCCCTTCGATTTCAAATAGCTGGTGGGATAGAGCATCTCCTGCATGCCCGGTCCGCCGCGCGGGCCCTCGTAGCGGATCACCACCACATCGCCTTCCTTCACCTTGCCGCCCAGGATGCCTTCGACCGCCGCTTCCTGGCTTTCGAAGACGACGGCAGGGCCGGAAAAGGTCAGGATGCTGGCGTCGACGCCCGCCGTCTTCACAATGCAGCCGTCCTTGGCAAGATTGCCGTAGAGCACCGCGAGACCGCCGTCCTTGCTGAAAGCATGCTCGGCGTCGCGGATGACGCCTTTGGCGCGATCGGTATCGACCGACTCGTAGCGCCTCTCCTGGCTGAAGGGTTCCGTCGTCGGCACGCCGCCGGGCGCGGCGCTGAAAAATATCTTCACGCCTTCGCTCGTGCTGGAACGCACATCCCATCGATCGAGCGCATCCGCGAGCGTCGCGCTGTGCACCGTTCCGACACGCGCGTCGATCAGGCCGGCGCGATTGAGCTCGCCCAGGATGCCCATGATGCCGCCCGCGCGGTGAACATCCTCCAGGTGCACGTCCGCCACCGAAGGGGCGACCTTGCACAGCACCGGCACGCGGCGCGACAACCGGTCGATGTCGCGCATCGTGAAGTCGAGCTGCGCTTCGTTCGCCGCCGCCAGCAGATGCAGCACCGTGTTGGTCGAACCGCCCATGGCGATATCCAGCATCATCGCGTTTTCGAACGCCTTGAAGGAAGCGATGTTGCGCGGGAGGACCGAGGCATCGTCCTGCTCGTAATAGCGCTTGGCCAGGTCGACGATCAGATGGCCGGCTTCGACGAACAGCCGCTTGCGGTCGGCATGGGTCGCCAGCACCGTGCCGTTGCCCGGCAGCGCCAGGCCGAGCGCTTCGGCCAGGCAATTCATGGAATTGGCGGTGAACATGCCCGAGCAGGAGCCGCAGGTCGGGCAGGCCGACCGCTCCATCACCTGCACGTCCTGATCGCTGATGCGACTGTCGGCGGCCGCCACCATGGCGTCAACGAGGTCGACCGCATGCGTCTTGCCATGCAGTTTGACCTTGCCGGCCTCCATCGGGCCGCCCGACACGAAGACCGCGGGAATGTTGAGGCGCAGCGCGGCCATCAGCATGCCGGGCGTGATCTTGTCACAGTTTGAAATGCAGACCAGGCCGTCGACGCAGTGGGCATTCGCCATGTATTCGACGCTGTCGGCGATGAGCTCGCGCGAGGGGAGGCTGTAAAGCATCCCGTCGTGGCCCATGGCGATGCCGTCATCGACGGCGATGGTGTTGAACTCCTTGGCCACGCCGCCGGCCTGCTCGATTTCCCGCGCCACCAGTTGGCCGAGGTCCTTCAGGTGGACATGACCCGGCACGAACTGGGTGAAGGAGTTGACGACCGCGATGATCGGCTTGCCGAAGTCGCCGTCCTTCATTCCGGTGGCCCGCCAGAGGCTGCGGGCGCCCGCCATGTTACGGCCGTGCGTGGAGGTGCGTGAGCGGTACTGTGGCATCTGTTGCCTCGATGGTCTTCGGAGTAACCTGCGTGTCGTCCGGATGTGCGGGCGCCGATCTTACGATCCTACGCTGCTGTATAGAAGGACCAGCGCGGCCCCGCAATCGCGGCGTTATTGGTGTTTGCATTGGGCCCTGTTTGCCCGGGGCGACGCGCGGAGGTGGTCGATGCGCTATCAGCTTTTCTATTGGCCGAGCATCCAAGGTCGCGGCGAGTTCGTACGGCTGGCGCTGGAAGACGCCGGCGCCCCCTATGACGACGTCGCGCGCAAAAGCGGCGGCATGGACCGCATGCGCGCGATGCTGACCGGCCGCGACAAGCGCCCGCCCTTTGCGCCGCCGTTCCTCAAGGCCGGCAGGCTGGTGATCGCGCAGACCGCCGAGATCCTGTTCTATCTCGGGCCGCGCCTGAAACTCTGTCCTCGTACCGAGGTCGACCGGCTGTGGCTGCATCAGTTGCAGCTCACCGTCACCGACTTCGTCAAGGAGATCCACGACACCCACCATCCGCTCGGTGGCGAGTTCTATTACGAGGATGCCAAGCCCGAGGCTGCGCGCTTCACGGAGAATTTTCTCGGCGCGCGGGCGCCCAAATATCTCGGCTATTTCGAGAACGTGCTGAAGAAGAGTGGCGGGCCCTATGTGCTCGGGAAGAAGTTCAGCTATGTCGACCTATCGCTGTTCCAGTGCATCGAGGGCCTGCGCTATGCCTTTCCCAAAGCGATGAAACGCATCGAGCGTGAGGTGCCGCGGGTGGTCGAGGTGCGCGACTGCGTGGCGGAACGCAAGCGCATCGTGAAATATCTGGCCTCGCCGCGACGGCTGCCGTTCAACGAGCACGGGATTTTCCGGCATTATCCGGAATTGGATGAGTAGTACCGGGCTTGGGCCTCTCCGCCGTCATTGCCGGGCTTGACCCGGCAATCCATGATGAGTTGCAGCGCTGACAAACGAACGAAGGGCTCGCGCGCTTTGAGCGGCCTCATGGATGCCCGGGTCAAGCCCGGGCATGACGCTGAGGATGTGTCATCGACAGCAAAAAAACTCATCCGTGCGCGTCGAGCGTCTTGCCGCCGACAGCGACGGGCTTTGCCGAAATCAGCGCGAAGGCGATGATACAGGGCTCGCTGCCATTGTTGACCCAGTTGTGCACGGTGCCGCGCTGCACCAGCACGTCGCCGGCTTTCAGATGCACCATCTCGTCGTCGAGATGCATGTCGATCTCGCCCGCCATCACCACCGCGTAGTCGATCGAATCGGTGCGATGGTTGCGCGGCGTGACGCCGGGGCCGAAGCTGACGATGCGGAAGACCGAGCCGCCGGGAATGGTGGTGCCGATCGTCTTGTTCGAGGGGTCTTCGCTGCCGTCGTTGTTGGCCGGCAATTCGTCGGTCGACCAGATCACGCTGAATTGCGCGCCGGGGCGCGGCGAGAACGCGTTCTTGACCTGCTCGTCGATCAGCACCTTGGCTTTGCCCTGCGCGTCGTGCCCGGTGACCACGCGACGGATGTTCAGGCTCATGCTTGCGTCTCCTGTTCTTAAGGTAGGTGGCGGCTAGTCGGCGGAGACCGGCTTTGGCTTGCCGGCCTCGTGCCAGAGCAGATAGAGGCCGGAGCCGACCACGATGGCCGAGCCGGCGAGCAGCGTGATTGTCGGAATATCGCCCCAGAAGAAGAAGCCGAGCAGCATCGCCCACACCAGCGAAAAATAATAGAACGGCCCGACCGCGGAGGGCGGTGCCAGCGACAGCGCCCGCGTCCACCAATATTGTCCGATGCCGTTGAACACGCCGTTGATCAGCATGGCGGTCAAGTCCGAGCGGTCGGGCCAGACGAAGCCGAACAGCGGCATGGCCAGCGCGAAGAATATGACGAGCAGCACCATCTGGTAGATGGTCAGTGTCTCGGCGCTTTCGGTCGCGGTCAGGCCGCGCACCGCCGTGGTGACGCTGCCGTAGAGCACGGCATTGCCGATCGCGAACAGCGCGCCGAGCCGGAAGCTGTCGGCACCGGGGGAGGCGACCACCAGTACGCCGATGAAGCCGATGACGAGCGCGAACCCGCGTGCCCGGCCGACCTTCTCGTGCAACCAGAGCGCCGCGAACAAGGTGGCGAACAGGGGCGTGGAGAAATTGATCGCCATGGCGCCGGCGAGCGGCATCAGGCTGAGTGCGAGGATGATCAGGCTCTGCGCCACCCCTTGCGTGAGATTGCGGCTGACATGGGCGCCGAGCCGCTGGGTGCGGAATACGTTGAGACCGTTGCGCGGCAGGATCAGCACGGCGCAGGTCGCCAGTGAAGCGAGCGCGCGGAAGAACAGCACCTCGGCGAACGAAAAGCTTGCCACCTGCCATTTGGAGATCGCCGAGGAGGCCGCGAACATCAGCGTTGCGCCCAGCATGAAAGCGATGCCGAGCGGCACGCGGTCGCGGCGCGCGGGAACGGCAGGGCGGCGCTGATCGGCGTCGGAAGTCACGGGGCCTCGGGAACTCGGAGCGGGCGGGGCCCCTGACTAACACGGCGGCGCGGAAAGTGGCAGGTGGTGCACTTGAACTCGGGCCGCATCAGCAGCACTTGCCGCGCCCTTCCGCCTGCACCGGAGGGCAGGGAACTGAGCCATAGGAGCAGAACACGCAGCAATCGCCCGGCTTGGGTTTGAGCCGCGTGCCACAACCGGAGCATTCATAGAAAAATTGGCATGCGTCGGTCGGCATGCGTTCGCGCTTGGCGGTGCCGCACTGCGGACAGGTGATGACCGATTCCCCGATGATGTTTTGTGATTTCTGAGCCATCAGTCTGCTCGCTTTCCAGTTGGCGCTGGTTCCTGTTGGCGCGGGCGCCGCGAGACGCCAGCATATCATGGCGCAAGTTCGAAAGTGTGATATCGCGCGTGTCGAAAATTACGCATTGAAACGCGTCCGCGGCTTGGTCGGCCAAGTTTCGATGCTAGACTGATCCAGCGTGAGATTCTTTGCTCAATGAGAAAACTGCTGTCGCGGCTGCCGCAGCGCCCGCAACCTTTCTTCGTCCGGTTTGCCGGGGCCACCGCCATCATGGCGGCCTGCATCGGCACGCAGGTGGCGATGGCGCGCTTTTCCGGTCTGCCCGGGCTGGTCGTCCTGGTGCTCGGAATTTTCGCGGCGACGATCTTGTTCGATCGCATATCCGGTTATTACGCGGCGCTGCTCGGCACGGCCTCCACCTTTCTCATCGTCCGGCATTTGTTTCCGGAGCTGGAGCCCGCGCCGCTGCCGGTGATTTTGCTGGGCGTCGGCATCGCGCTGGCGACGGCGAGCGACGCACTGCGAACCGCCATGGAGCGCGCCGCGGGTGCCGAGCGCGCAAAGGAGGTTCTGTTCCACGATCTGGCGGAGCGTATGAACAGCAATCTCGCCATCGCCATTTCGCTGCTGGACATGCAGCGTCGCGCCCATGACAATCCCGACGTGGGGTCGGCGCTCAGCAGCGCGGCCGACCGGATCAGCATCATCGCGGAAGGGCAGCAGAGCCTGCGGCCGGAACAGGCCGGGCTGGTGGAGATGCAAAGCTTTCTCGGCCGTATCTGCGAGCATCTCAGCCGGTCGGTCGAGGCGACACGTTCGATAGAGATCGATCAGGAGATCGCGCCGGTCACCGTCAGCGCGGAAAAAGCCGTGGTGCTGGGCCTCATCGCCAATGAACTGATCACCAATGCCATCCGCCATGGCTTTCCCGGCCAGCGGCCGGGCCGGGTCGCGGTTTCCTTTGCCAGGGATGACAAGGCGGGCGAACTGGTCCTGACGGTCGCCGATGATGGTATTGGATACCCGCCCGACGCGCCGGAAGGCTTCGGCAAAAGGCTGGTCCAGGGCCTGAGCCTCCAGCATTGCGGCCGCGTTATCCGCGCGAGCGGATCGCCGGGCTGCCGGGTCGAGGTACGGATTCCTGCGGCCGGACCAACCGGTTGAACTGACAGGAACATTGCATTACGTGCTACGTTCTTGAGTCTGGGCGGCAGATCGAAAGGCACCTTGCATGAAACACGCGCGTATCCTCGTTGCCGGCGTCGTTGCCGCCGCTCTTGTCGCGATTCCGCTGGCGGTCGCCGTCGGGGCCCGTCTGGACAAGAATTCCGCCACCGATCTCGCCTTGATCGAGGGCGTGATTCGGCTGGTCGAACACGACTACGTGCACCCGATCGGCGCGCATGACCTGACCAAGGATGCGCTCAAGGGCATGCTCAACCGGCTCGATCCGCATTCCGACTACATGGACGAGCAGGAATACAGGGAATCGCAATCCAATATTTCCGGTGAGTTCGGCGGCCTGGGCATCGAGATCTCCGAGCAGGGCGGGGTGCCCAAGGTGATCGCGCCGATCGATGGGACCCCGGCGGCGCGCGCGGGGCTTCAGCCCGGCGACCTGATCGTATCGATCAACGGCGAAAGCGCGCAGGGAATGAACCTCGACAAGGTGGTGCGCGTGCTGCGCGGCAAGCCCGGCACCAATGTCACCATCACCATCGCGCGCGGGAACAAGGAGCCGTTCGACGTCACCATCACCCGCAGCATCATCAAGGTGGCGACGGTGAAGTCCAAGCTGCTGCCAAACAGCATCGGCTATGCGCGCGTCACCGAATTCGGCGAAGCCACGCCGGCCGATCTCAAGCAGGCGCTTCTGAAGATGAACACGGAGGCGGGCGGCAAGCTCAAGGGCATGGTGCTCGACCTGCGCAATGATCCGGGCGGGCTCTTGACCTCGGCGGTGGCGGTGGCCGGCGATTTCCTCAAGGGCGGCACCGTGGTCACCATCAAGGGGCGGCTCGCCACCGACAACGAATCCTACCAGGCCGACTCGAGCGGCACCATCGAGCCGACGGCGCCCATGGTGGTGCTGATCAACGGCGCTTCCGCTTCGGCTTCCGAGATTGTCGCCGGCGCGCTCCAGGACCGCCACCGCGCCACCATCATGGGCACGCAGAGCTTCGGCAAGGGGTCGGTGCAGACCATCATCCCGCTCAACGGCCATGGCGCGTTGCGGCTGACAACGGCGCTCTATTACACGCCGGGCGGCCGTTCCATTCAGGGCAAGGGCATCACGCCGGATGTCGTGCTCGAAGCGCCCAAGGATCAGCAGATCGCCGGCGCCTATATGCCGCATGAGAGCGCGCTGCGCGGCGCCTTCCACAATCCCGGCACGCTCGACGGCAAGAAGACGGACAAGAAAGACGCGACCCAAGCGGCGACGGCGGCGGCGGCGACAAAGGCCAAATATTCGGCGCCGATCAAGGCCGACCTGATCGGCACCGACAAGGACGCCCAGCTCAAGGCCGCCCTCGACTATCTCGCTGCCAAGCTCGGGGCCGTCGCCAAGAAGATCTGACATGCCGCCGGTCGGCGCGAACCCGCAAGCCGCCGTTCGCGCCGACCGCGTCCGCCAAGCCTTTCGCCTGGAATTCCTGACGCTCGCCTGGATGACGGTCGAGGCGGCGGTCGGCATCGGCGCCGGCCTCGCCGCCGGCAGCCTCGTGCTCGTTGCTTTCGGCGCCGACAGTTTGATCGAGCTGGCGTCCGCCTGCGTTTTGGTGTGGCGGCTCAATGTCGAACTGCGCCACGGCGAGGAGTTTGCGGAGAGCGCCGAACGGTTGGCGGCGCGCATCGGCGGTGCGCTCTTGTTCGCGCTCGCCGCCTATGTGGTGATTGCCGCCGGCTGGAAAGTGTGGACGCGCGCCGGCGCGGAATTCTCAAGCGGCGGCCTCGCGCTCAGCGTGGCGGCGATTCCGATCATGTATTTTCTTGCCCGCCGCAAGCAGCGGCTCGCCGACGAGATCGGCAGCCGCGCACTGCGTGCCGACGCGGTGGAGAGCATCACCTGCGGCTGGCTCGCTTTCATCGTGGTGGCGGCGCTGGCCGCCGAATTCGTGCTGGCGCGGGTGGCGGTTCCGGCCTGGTGGGTCGATCCGCTGGCGTCGCTCGCGATCGTCTGGTTCCTGGTGCGCGAAGGGCGCGAAGCCTGGAGCGGCGCGGAATGTTGCGACGACGATTAGAGTTGCTTCGGCTCAAGCCGGCAGTGTGATGCGGGCGCGCAAGCCGCCGCTTGCGCGATTGCTCAGCGTGAGCGTGCCTTGGTGGCGCTCGATCAGCGACTTGGCGATGGCGAGCCCCAAGCCGACGCCGCCGGTCTCGCGGCTGCGCGAGCCCTCGACGCGGTAGAAGGGCTGGAACACGCGCGCGAGCTCTTCCTCCGGGATGCCCGGGCCTTCGTCGTCGATGGTGATCTCGGCCGACTTGCCTGCGTGCGCGATCGCGACCTGCGCCTTCTTGCCGTACTTCAAGGCATTGTCGATCAGATTGGTGACGGCGCGCTTGAGCGCGGTCGGACGGCAGTCGACCAGGATCTGCCCGGCCGGCGTCAGCGTCACATCGCGGCCCGCGTCCGCCATGTCGTCGACGATGCTCTCGACCAGGGCGGTGAGGTCGACGCGCCGTTCCAGTTCGCTCGCCATCTCGTCGCGCGCGAACTGCAAGGTGGCGCCGACCATGGCATCCATGTCGGAAATCGTCGCCAGCATCTTTTCGCGCTCATCCGTATCGGGCACGTTCTCGGCGCGCAGCCGCAACAGCGTCAGCGGGGTGCGCAGGTCGTGCGAGATCGCCGCCAGCAGCCGGGTGCGGTTCTCGATCAATTCGCGTAAGCGCACCTGCATCTCGTTGAAGGCGTGCGAGGCCTGGCGGGTCTCGACGGTGCCGGTTTCCGGAATCGGCGGCGCATTGACGTCCTGGCCGAGGCGCTCGGCGGCGCCGGCCAGTGCGGTGAGCGGCGCGGTCACCCGGCGCGCCGCCCAGATCGATGCGACGACGATGATCAGCGCCATCACGATCATGGCGACGATGAACTGGTAGGAATAGGTCGGCGATGCGTTCGCCACTGCGGCGTTGAACGACAGCCATTGCCCGTCATTGAGCGGAATGGCGACGGCAAGGCCGAGCAGGCCGACCGGGCCGCGCATCATGTCGTAGCCGCCTCCGTCCATCATCATCATGCCGTTCGGGCCGTGCATCATCCTGCGCGGCCCGCGAAACCCGAAACCAAAGGGCGGCCCGTCGGGCAGGGCGGCGGCGACCAGCGGCTGACGATCGGGGCCGAGTTGCAGCCGGTCGACCAGATAGCCGCGGATGGCATCGGCGAACGGCCCATGTTCCTCGCCGGCGGTGAGGCGCGGCTGCTGCGGCGTGAGCGCGACCCGGAAATTCTGGTCGCTCAGCGACGCGACGATACGCGGACGCCAGTCGGCCGGCGCGTCTTCGACCAGATGGGTGAGATTGGCGATGCGCTGCGCGGTGGCGAGCCCGCCGACCGCGCGCACGGCCGCTTCGCGGTCGCTCGAATAGATCCAGGCGCCAACCGCGTAAGATACCACCAGGCCGCCGAGCAGGATCAGCAGCATCTGGCCGAACAGATGATTGGGGAGCAGGCGTTTCATTCGACGCTCACCGCCGGCGTCAGCGTGTAGCCGCCGCCCCACACCGTCTTAATGATGGTCGGATTGCTCGGATCGGCTTCGATTTTCTTGCGCAGCCGGCTGATCTGGGTGTCGATGGCGCGATCGAAGGCGGAGGCCGAGCGCCCGCGCGCGATGTCGAGCAACTGGTCGCGGCTCAAGACCCGCTGCGGCCGCTCGACCAGCGCCATCAGCAGGTCGTATTCGCCGGTGGAGAGCGAGATGGTGACGCCGTCGTCGCGCAACAGCGCGCGCGCGCCGGCATCGAGCGTCCAGCGGTCGAAGCGGTAGAATTTCGGCTTGGAGGTCTGCGCGGCCTCGGCGCGCTCATGGCCGCCACGGCGCAGCACCGCCTTGATGCGCGCGATCAGCTCGCGGCTGCCGAACGGCTTGGGCAGGTAATCGTCGGCGCCCATTTCAAGCCCGATGACGCGGTCGACCTCGTCGCCCTTGGCGGTGAGCATGATGATCGGGATGTCGGACTGCGCGCGCAAAGTCCGGCAGAGCGACAGCCCGTCCTCGCCCGGCAGCATCAGGTCGAGCAGGATGAGGTCGATGCGCCCGTCGGCCAGCGCCTTGTGCATGGCGCGGCCGTCGGCGGCGGCGCTGACGCGGAAGCCTTCCTTCGTCAGCACGCGCGCGACCAGTTCGCGGATCTCGCGATGGTCGTCGACGATCAGGATATGCGGGGCGCCCTGCATGGAATTCAATATAATCCAATATTGCCAATAAGTTCTGAGGAATATGTAACCAAGCTTGGCGCTCCCGGGGCCTGTCACACTTTGTCACAAATTCGGCCTGTGACGACAAACTCCAGTGACACCTCGGCGCGACACCTCCGCTCGTAACGATCGAGATGGAGGTCAACATGACACGCAGATCGACGCTCCTGGCGACGGCGCTCATGGCCGGTCTGGCCGCGGCGGCGTTCGGCTTCAGCGCGCCGGCTTCGGCGCAGGGCTGGGGCATGATGGGGAGCCCGGGCCCCGGCTATTACGGCCAGATGGGTTACGGCCCTGGTCCCGGCTACGGCCCGGGCCCGCAGCGCGGTTACGGCCCCGGCTGGCATCACAGAGGTTTTCGCGGTGACGCGCGCGGCTATGGCCCGGGTTACGGCCCCGGCCCCGGTTACTGCTGGCGCGGACAGGGATGGAGGTAATCATGCAACGTAAGAGCATCATCATCGCGACTGCGGTCGCGGCCGTTGTGGGCGCCGGCGCGCTCGCCTTCGGCACGTCGAGCTACGCCCAGCCTTATGGCGGCGGCTATATGGGCCCCGGCATGATGGGCGGCTACGGCCCCGGTGGTCCTGGCGGCCCTGGTGGTCCGGGTTATGGCCCTGGTCCCGGCTACGGCCCCGGCTGGATGCACGGCTGGATGCGTGGCCGTGGTTATGGCCCCGGTTGGATGCATGGCGGACGCGGTTACGGCCGCGGCTATGGCCCGTGCTGGGGGAATGACGGCACCGACAGCAAAGCCACTCCGCCGGCGAAGTCCGGAGAGGCGGCTCCGCAGCAGACCGAGAAGAAGCTGACGGTCGATGACGTGAAAGCCCGCATGGAGCGCTGGCTCACCTTCCATCACAACCCGCGCCTCAAGCTCGGTGACGTGAAGGAGAAGGACGCCAACACCATCACCGCGGATGTCGTGACGGTAGACAATTCGCTGGTGCAGCGTTTCGCAGTCGATCGCAACACCGGCTTCTATCGTCCGGAAGAAGGGAAATAAGCCATGCACGGTTTCGGCGGCGGCTACGGTCCGGGCTACGGCATGCTGGGCGGCTGGGGCGGCGGCGGATTCTTCCCCTTCCACGGGATATTCAGTCTGCTGCTCCTGGTGCTGGTCATTGTCGCGGTGGTCTGGCTCGTACGGGCGATGCTGCGTCCGCAGGATCGCACGCCGCGCGCCGAACACCGCACGGCCGGCCTCGACATTCTCGATCAGCGCTACGCGCGCGGCGAGCTCAGCCGCGACGAATATCTGCAGAAGCGGGGCGACGTGCTCGGTTGACGCAGAGGGATAGGGCCGGCTTCCTGAGGAGCCGGCCGTCTTCCGCAGATGTGGACAAGCCCGGCTTCGGCCGGGCTTTTCTTTCGTTCATCCCCTTGTCACAATGCGGCCCTCCTGCGGAACCCCAAAATGCGTCGTGTGATGACAATCGTTGCCCTGCTGGTCCTGGCAGCTGTAATTGCGCTGCTGGGCGGACACGTTATTCACAGCGATTTGGGGGTTCCGAACGGCACAATTCGCATTGATGCTTTTGCGGCCGCGGGCTTTCTGAGCGTTATCTGCGCGCTCGGTTTTATCACCAGATAAAGCCTGTCCGGCGGTTCGAAAGGCGTACGGCATCGAAGCTCCCGCCTGCGACTGTCATAAAACTGATATGGAGCGGGCCTACGAGCTTGGGCGCGGATCTTGGGAGAGGGCGACTCCTGCAAGGTTCGATCTCAGGGAGAGCTTTGCATGCGCACTCATCTCGTTGCGGCGGTGGCCGCCGCGACCCTTTCTCTCGCAGCCACAAACGCACAAGCCGCTACCATCAATGGCGCCGGCAGCTCGTGGGTCTATCCGCTGGTCGCCAAATGGGCGGCCGCTTACAATAAAGAAACCGGCAACCAAGTGAACTATGCGTCCATCGGTTCGGGTGGCGGCATCAAGCAGATCGAAGGCGGCGTCGTAGCGTTCGGCGCCAGCGACATGCCGCTCACGCCGGAGACGCTTGCCAAGCACGGGCTCATTCAGTTCCCCACGGCCATTGCCGGGGAAGACATGGTCTATAACCTGCCGGGCATCGAATCCGGCAAGATCATCCTGTCGGGCCCGGTCGTGGCGGATATCTATATGGCCAAGATCAAGAAATGGAACGACCCGGCGATCGCCAAGCTCAACCCCGGCCTGAAGTTGCCGGACATGGCCATCACCGTCGTGCATCGTTCCGACGGTTCGGGTACGACCTTCACCTTCGCGAATTATCTGTCGAAGGTCAGCCCCGAATGGAACAAGAAGCTCGGCGCCAATACGACGATTGATTGGCCGACCGGCATCGGCGGTAAGGGCAACGAAGGCGTTTCCGCCTACGTGCAGAAGGTCAAAGGTGCGATCGGCTACGTCGAATATGCCTACATCATGCAGAACAAGCTCTCGTATGCGCGCATGATCAACAAGGCCGGCAAGGTGGTGAGCCCGAACCTGAAAGGCTTCCAGGCCGCCGCCTCGCACGTGGACTTCACCAAGGCGAAGGACTTCTACGTCATCCTGACCGACCAGCCCGGCAACGATACGTGGCCGATTTCCGGCTGCACGTGGCAGATCCTGCGCAAAGCCGCGCCCAAGGCGACGAACGAAGCGGTCACCAAGTTCTTCGATTGGGGCTTTGAAAAGGGTCAGCAAATGGCGGTCGATATCGCCTTTGGGCCGTTGCCGTCCAGCACGGTGGCTGCGATCAAGGCCTACTGGACGACCAATCTCGGCATCAAGTTGGCGGCGAAGTAAGCGCCGAAGACAAGAGTTTGTCGCTGCGGATTAAGCCCGCGGCGGCGCCTAAATGGGGGCGAGCGACGGGCTCTCTCCAAGCCTAAACTGGAGGCTGGATCGCATCCGGCCTCCTTTTTTTGCCGGCGCCGCTACGCCGGTCGCTCGGATAACCGCGGCCACCGGCTTGCCGGCGGGCGGCGGCGGCGCCATAAGGCGTCATCATGCTCGCCAACACCCGCATCGTCCCGGTCGCGTTCGGCGACTGCGATCCGTCCGGGATCGTCTACAACCCAAACTACTTCGTCTGGTTCGATCTGTCCGTGCACGCCCTGCTCGAGCGCGGCGGCCTCAGCCTGAAGGGGCTAATGGCCGAGTTCGGCATCGACGGCATCCCGGTGGTCGAATACAGAACGCGCTTCCTGGCGCCGGCGCGCTGGGGTGACGAACTGTCCATCGAAACGAGCGTTACCGGGCTGCACCGCAGCGCCTTCGACATCCAGCACCGCGTGTTCAATGCCGGGGTGCTGGCGGTCGACTGCAGCGAAACCCGGGTTTGCACGGCGCATGACCCCGGCGAGGGGCGGGTGCGGGCGCGACCCTTGCCTGATTCGGTGGTTGAAATTTTGCGTGCTGCACCCGCAAAAGTAGTGCCCGGTTTCGACGGTTAAACGTTTCTTAACAGCCTCCGCCTAGCATTTGGTCATTTGATGACGCTTGGGGGGATACCATGCGGGCAATCGCATTCATTGTATTTGCGGCGCTGCTTGCCACCGGGGGGCCGGCGACGGCGGCGACCTACGGCACTCGCGACGAGGCGGTGGCGATGGTCAAGCGCGTGCAGGCGGAATTCAAGAAGGACGGAGCTGCGGCCACGTTCAAGGAAGTCTCCGACAAATCGACCAAGGAATTCCACGACCGCGACCTTTATCCGTTCATCTACAATCTCTCGGGTGTCTGCGTCGCCCATGGCGCCCGCCCGGCGCTGATCGGAAAGAATCTGATCGATCTCAAGGATCAGGACGGCAAATTCCTGATCCGCGAAATGGTCGACATCGCCAAGGGCAAGGGCAGCGGCTGGGTGGACTACAAGTGGCCCAACCCGCTGAACAACAAGATTGAAGACAAATCGAGCTACGTTGAGCGGATGGGCAACTATTTCGTGGGTGTGGGGATCTACAAGCAGTGACCAGGCTCCAGGGCGGGCCGTAATCGCCAACTCGTGCAAGGCCGATCGATGCTACCAGCCCGCCTGCCATCCTTGCTGCGCATCTTCGACAATCTGTCGATCCAGATCAAGGCATCGGCGGCTTCGGCCGTGCTGTTGCTCTGCTTGACGATCCTGTGCGCCAACGCGTACCTGACCTCGAGCCATTATGCGGAAGGGCTGCGCACGCTTTCGCACGATCTGGTGCCCAAGCAGCAGGCATTTTCCGAAGTGAGCAGCGATATCGTCGCCACCCACATCAAGATCTTCCGCTACGTGTCCTGGGCGAGCAACGGCGTCGGCAAGAAACTGATGACGTCGCTGTTCGACGAGATCAGCAACGACCTCGACACGTTGACGAAACGCATCAACGCGCTGGCCCAACGCGCCGACCTGTCGGATGCCGAGCGCGCCGATCTGCAGGGATTGCTGATCAAATGGCGGAATTGCAAGGGCCGCGCGCTCGACACCATCGATGTCGGGCGCACCGACGCGCCGATGGCGACCATGATGCTCGGCCAGGCCGACGAT
>JAKAMD010000177.1 GCA_021823875.1 Pseudomonadota bacterium
GGCTTCGCCAGGATGACCGAACGCGCCGAGTTGGACGATCTGCTGGCGGAGAATCTTGCCATTCGGGTGGATATGCCGCCGCAAATGCTCCACCTGTTGGTCACCAAGGCGGCGGAAACGGTTCGTGCTCGTCTGATCGCGCTCGTCCCCCGGGAGAGCCAGGGGAAACTTCAGGATCTTCTCGCATCCGCGTCGTCAAAAGCGCTGCGCGAGGCGGCGGCGCCTCGCGACTACCGGCAGGCCGAGGAGATTGTCGGCAAGCTGCACGATCGCAGTCAGCTCAACGAAGCCGTGCTTGTCTCGTTTGCGACATCGCACGAATACGAAAAGATGGTTGTCGCGCTTGCGCGCTTATGTTCGGCACCGGTCGCGTTGATCGAACAGCTGATAAAGGATCCGCGTTATTCTGGCGTCCTTGTCGCCTGCAAGGCGGCGGGTTTGCACTGGCCGACCTTCAGGGTGATTCTGGCCAATCGTTTCGCGAGTCATCAAGTGTCGCCGGCCGAAATGGAGCAGGCGCGTGCGGATTTTCTCAAAGTGTCCTCGGCGACTGCGCAGCGCATGTTCCGGTTTTGGCTGGTGCGGGGGCAAATCGGCCCCGAAGCCGGCACCAAAATTCACTGATCGCCAGGAAGCGTGGCGTGCCACGTGCGCGCGAGCCGGCTGCGTATGGCCGATGGTCAGGTGTTGCGCGGTCCCCACGGTCCCGGCCCGGGCGTCGGCCCCCAGGGACCTTCGGCCGGCGCAGTGCCGCCCGGTGCGGGCCCCCACGGGCCTTGCGTCGGCTGTTGCGGCGCATCGCCCCAGGGGCCCTCATGGCCGGCCGCGGCATCCGATTGATCCGCAAGCTCTGCCGGCTGGTCCGGTCCCTCGAGGGCGAGCGGCCCCGGGTCGTGGCCGCCCGCGTATTTCACCAGTGCCGCGACGCGCGCGTCGACCGAAGGATGAGTGGCGAAAATATCGGAAAAGCCCTCGCGCGGATTATCAATGCACATTTCCATCACCGCCGAGGTGGCGGCATGAAGCTCGCCGCGGTTCTCGATCTTACGCAGCGCCATGATCATGGCGTCGGGATTCTTGGTCAGCTCGACCGAGCCGGCATCGGCAAGGAATTCGCGCTGGCGCGACAGCGCAAAGCGGATCACCACCGACAGCAGCCATGCGACTACGATCAGCGCGATCGCAATGACAATGGCGACGCCGGCACCGCCGCGGCCTTCGCCCTCGTCGCGCCGACGGCGGCCACCGAAGCCGCCGTAGAAGCTTGCCTGGAAGAACAGGCGGAAGATCAATTCGCCGAAGAACGAGATCGCGCCGGCGATCACCACCGCGATCACCATCATGCGCACGTCGCCGTTGCGGATATGGGTGAGCTCGTGCCCGAGCACGGCTTCCATTTCCTGGTCGTTGAGCGCCTCCATCAGGCCACGCGTTACCGTGATGGAATATTGCTTGTCGTTGAGGCCAGTGGCGAAGGCGTTAAGCGCGTCGTCATCGGCAATGCGCAGCGTCGGCATGGTGATGCCGCGCGAGATGCACAAGTTCTCCAGGAGATTGTAGAGCCGCGGTTCCTCCTGCCGGCTGACCGGATGCGCGCCGGTCACCGCGTCGATCATCGACTGGTGGAACTGATAGGCGATGAAGATCCAGATGATGGTGCCAACGGTGGCAAACGGCGCCGCCTTGATGAAATCATAGGCGGCGGCGCGCATGAGGTAGTCGAGCGGCGCGTTGATGGTGAGCGCTTCGGCGAGTAGCGCGCCGGCGAACACCATTACATAGACCAGCACGAACAGCCCGATCAGCAGCGCGACCGAGCGGCGTTTGTTGGACTGAATATGTGTGTAGAGACCGTAGGCGGCCATGATCCTATTCCGTCATTCCGGGACGGCCCACCCAGATCGGCTTCAGCCGATCTGGGCCCGATAAGATGCCGATCTCAGGTAAACCCGAGATCGGTGGGCCGGACCCGGAATCCAGAGATCGAGTTCGGCCTGTGCGTCTGGATTCCGGGTTCGCGGCCTATCGGCTGCGCCCCGGAATGACAATTGTCAGAACTTCACGCTCGGCGCCTCTTCCAGCTGGGCGCGGGTTTCGCCGAGATCGAAGAACGCGCGCGTGTGGAAGCCCATGCTGCCGGCGAACAATGCGGCCGGCATCTGCTGGATGCCGGTGTTGTATTCCTGCACGGCATTGTTGAAGAAGCGCCGCGAGGCCGCCAGCTTGTTTTCGATGTCCGAGAGGTCCGACTGCAACTGCTGGAAATTGGCGTTGGCCTTCAGGTTCGGATAGTTCTCCGACAGCGCGAACAGTTGCCGCAGCGCGCCGGAGAGCATGTTTTCCGCCTGCACCTTCTGTTCGACTCCAGGAGCCGCGATCGCGGTATTGCGCGCCTGGATCACCGCCTCGAGCGTGCCGCGCTCGTGCGCGGCGTAGCCCTTCACGGTTTCCACCAGATTGGGGATCAGGTCGTGGCGCTGCTTGAGCTGAACGTCGATGTCGGCAAAGGCCTGGTCGCAACGCTGCCGCATGGCGACGAGACCGTTGTAGATCGTCATCACCCAGATCACGAGCACGACGATGACGCCGAGGACTATCCAGGCGGTAGTGGACATGGAAGAAGGCTCCTTGGGGAAGAATTCCGGGACGGAACAAGCCTAACCCAGATGGGTATGGGGCTGCCATGGCAACAGGGGTAAACGAAGCAGCCGCGCGGCGGTCGAACCCGTGTCCCGCCCATCTCCGCGTAACTATCTGACGGTGCTACAAAAAAAGACCCCAAGCACGGCTCGGGGTCTTGCGTCAGACGGCGGTTCGGGGGGTAAGGGGGGAGCCGCCCGACGGAAAGTCATGGGCGGATAACGTCAGGCTTCCACGTTGGTTCCCCGATTCGGAAGGTTTCCGAAATTTCATCCCCTGCAGCATGGAACTGTCTCATCACCGCCATGGTCGCCGAGTTCCATCGGCACAGCGGGGACGCAAGAACGTTCGGAGGGTTCCCAATTGAGCGCGGTGATGATCAGGTGTCCGGTGACCGGCCAGCCCGTCACAACCGGAATCGAGACCGAGCGAGCCGTCTTGCGCCGCTTGCCGAAGGTTGCCGCCCGCATGCACTGCCCAGCCTGCGGTCAGGAGCATATCTGGAACGTCAGCGCGGCTTGGCTCGCCGGTGAGCCGCGGCTGGTGGAACCGATGGCAGAAGGAAGCGAGGCGGCTTAGCTCGCCTCGCGGAACTGCATTGCGGCTTCCAGATCGACCGAGACGAGCTGCGAAACGCCACGCTCGGCCATGGTGACGCCGAACAGGCGGTTCATGCGCGCCATGGTGATCGGATTGTGGGTGATGATCACGAAGCGCGTATCGGTCGCCCGCGTCATCTCGTCGAGCAGATCGCAGAAGCGCTCAACGTTGTGATCGTCGAGCGGCGCGTCCACTTCGTCCAGCACACAGATCGGTGCCGGATTGGTCAGGAACACCGCGAAGATCAGCGCCATGGCGGTCAGCGCCTGCTCGCCGCCGGAGAGCAGCGACAGGGTCGCCGGCTTCTTGCCGGGCGGACGCGCTAGGATTTCGAGGCCTGCCTCGAGCGGATCATCGCTTTCGATCAGCTGCAGTTCGGCGGTGCCGCCGCCGAACAATTGCGTGAACAGGTGCTGGAAGTGTTTGTTGACCTGTTCGAATGAGGCGAGCAGACGCTCGCGCGCTTCGCGATTGAGGCTCTGGATGCCGAGGCGCAGCTTCTTGATTGCCTCGACCAGATCGTCGCGCTCGGTGGTGAGCGCGGTGTGCTGCGCCTCGACCTCGCGCAGCTCTTCTTCCGCGCGCAGATTGACCGCGCCGAGCCGCTCGCGTTCGCGCCGCAGGCGCTCCAGCTTTTCCTCGATGTCGTTGAGCGCCGGCAGCTCCTCGTCGGGCTTCAGTTCGGCCAGTTCGGCGACCGCGGCCGGCTCGACCTCCAGCATGTCGTGGATCTCGCGCGCGATGTCGGCGAGCCGGCGCTTGGCGGCCTCGAACCGCTCCTCGGCGCGGGCGAGTTCCTCGCGTGCGGCGCTCGCCGCTTCCAGCGCGGCGCGGGCATCACGGTCGGCGGCGGCGAGCGCGTTCTCGGCCTCCTGCAGGCGGTCGGCGCAGGCGCGGCGCTCGGCTTCGGCGGTCTGCACTTCAGTGATGAGCGCGGCGCGCTTTTCGGCAAATGCTTGCGGCGCATGTTCGAGCGCGGCGCGGTCGCGCTCGGTTTCGGCCACGCGCTCGGCGAGCGTGGCGATCTGCTCGCGCGCGCCGTTGAGGCGCTGGCTCCAGCCGGTCTGATCGGACGCCAGCTGATTGAGGCGGCGGTCGGCGATCTCGGCCTCGCGCACGATCGCCTGCTGCTCGGCGCGCACCTCGGCCAGCTTGGCGCGTTTGCCGGCGATGTCGTCGCGCACGGTGGCGAGTTCGCCTTCGAGATCGGCGACCGGCTCCAGCGTCTGCAGCGATTCTTCGGCCTGCGCCTTGGCGGCGAGGGCCTCGTCGCGGTTGGCGGTCAAGCGCACGCGCGCCTCGGACAGCGCAGAGACCCGCGCGGCGTTGCGGTTCTGCTCGCGCTCGGCCGCTTCGTGCTGGTCGCGCGCGCTATTGACCGCGCGCTGGCGCTCGCGCGCACCGTTGCGCGCGTCGGTCTCCGCGCTTGCGGCCGCCCGCAAGGCGGCTTCCGCCGCTTCGACCTGGCCGAAGGCGGTTTCGGATTCGGTACAGGCGGTCTGCAATTCCGCTTCGATGTCGGCGAGGCGTGCGCGCTCGGCCAAGCGGCGGGCGGCGCCGGTCGGCGCATGCGCTGCGGCGGCGAATCCGTCCCAGCGCCACAGATCGCCTTCGAGCGAGACCAGCCGCTGGCCGACCTTGAGGTGGCCTGCGAGGCGCGCACCGGTTTCGCGATCAACCACGCCGATCTGATTGAGCCGGCGGGCCAATTCGCCGGGCGCCAGCACCTTGGAAAGCAGCGCCTCGGCGCCTTCCGGCAATTGAGGATCGCTCGGATCGATCTCGGAACCCATCCACCGCATCGGCGCCGACGGATCGACCGGCGCGTCGAGATCGTCACCGAGCGCGGCGCCCAGCGCCTTCTCGTAGCCCTTCTCGACCGCGATGGCATCCATCACCGGCGGCCACAGGTTCTTGGTTTCGACCGCCAGCACCTTGGCGAGCGTCTTGGCCTCGGTCTCCAGCCGCTGCACCTTGCGTTCGGCCTCGGCGAGCGGCTTACGCGTGGCTTCCAAGGTGGCGCGCGCCGCCGTATGGGCGGCTTCCGCCTGCACCGTTTCGATTTCGGCGGCCGCAAGCGCGGCCTGCGCTTCCTCGACCGCGGCATTCAGTGCCGCCAGATCGGGGCCACCGGTTGCCTGCAAGGCCGTCAGCTCGCGCTCGATCTCGGCGATTTCGGCGTCCAGCCGGGCGCTACGTCCGTTCTGTTCGCGCACGGCGTTTTCAAGCTGATTGCGGCGCGCGGTGAGGGCGGCGAGTTTCGCCATCAGTTCGGCGAAAACCTTCTCGGCGGCGGTGAGCTCGCTATCGGCCTCGGTGACCTTGGCATCGATGCCGCTGCGCCGGCCGGCGCTTTCAGCCGCTTCGCGCCGGATGGTCTCTTCTTCAATCGCAAGCCTTGCCAACGCAGCTTCGGCATCCTCGGCGAGCTTGCGTTCGCGCTCGCTGTCGGCGGCAAGCTGGGTCAAGCGCATGGCGAGTTCGGCCAGCCGATCCTTGGCGCGCTGTTCCTCGCGGTCGAGGTCCTGCATTGCGATATTGAGCCGGTGCAGAGCGGCGCCCGCGCGCGCTTCCGCTTCGCGCAACTCGGGCAGCGCCGCGGCGGCGAGCGCCTGGCGCTTGGAGGCTTCCGCTTCCACGGCAACCCGGTCGGCTACCGCGCGCACCGCCAAGTCCTTGGCGTGTTCGGCTTCACCGACTTCGCTGTTCGCGGCCGTCCAACGCAGGTGATAGAGGGTCGCCTCGTTCTTGCGCACCTGCGCCGACACGGTGCGATAGCGCACCGCCTGCTTGGCCTGCTTCTTGAGCGCTTCCATCTGGCCGGCGAGCTGGCCGACCACATCTTCCACGCGCAGGAGGTTGGCTTCTGCCGCCTTCAGGCGCAGCTCGGCCTCATGCCGGCGCGCATGCAGGCCGGCAACGCCGGCGGCTTCTTCCAGCACGCGGCGGCGCTGCTCGGGGCGCGCCTGGATAATTTCGCCAATGCGGCCCTGATGCACCAGCGCCGGCGAACGGGCACCGGTCGAGGCGTCGGCGAACAGGATCTGCACGTCGCGGGCGCGCACTTCGCGGCCGTTGATGCGGTAGGCGGAACCGGCCTCGCGCTCGATGCGGCGCACCACGTCGAGCGCCTCCTCGCCGTTGAAGGCGGACGGCGCCGAGCGGTCGGCATTGTCGATCAGGATGCCGACTTCGGCATTGTTGCGGGCCGGCCGGCTGTTGTTGCCGGAGAAGATCACATCGTCCATGGACGCGGCGCGCATGGATTTGTGCGACGACTCGCCCATCACCCAGCGCAGCGCTTCGACCAGGTTCGACTTGCCGCAGCCGTTTGGCCCGACCACGCCGGTCAGACCCGGCTCGATCAGGAAATCGGTCGGCTCAACGAACGACTTGAACCCAAGCAGGCGCAGCCGTGTGAGCTTCATTGCGTTATGGCCTCATTGAACAGGGCGCAGGGGCGCTCAGCGAAATGAACGCCGACGGCCGCTCGCGCTTCACACATTGGACAAATTCTCAATCCCGTCCGGGACTTGGCCCGGCTGGGGTGACCTTCAAGCCGCATCGGCCGGGAGAATGAAACGCCGCCTGCGCCGGGGCAACAGCGGAGCGGGTCGCGAACGCGGTTTTCCAAGCCTTTCGGCAGGGCCGGCGCCCGCAGGGCGCCGCGCCAAGGTCCGCTTCAAGCCGAAAAGCCCTTATTTCCCACCGAGATGAGGGTCGATGATCTTCCCCATGTCGGCGGCCTCAAAGGCACCTTCATAGACCGTCCCGTTGATGAAAAAGGTCGGGGTCGAGTGCACTTTGAATTTGTCGAGCGCGCGCTGACGCACCTTTTCGATGTCGTCGAGCAGCTTCTGATTCGTCAGGCAGGCATTGAAACTCGCATCGGTGAAGCCGGCCTGTTTGGCGATCGTTTGCCG
>JAKAMD010000178.1 GCA_021823875.1 Pseudomonadota bacterium
CGCGCCGCCACCGAACGCGGCGAATCCTGATTCTTCAGCGCATCGAAGGTCGCGCGCACCACGTTGTACGGGTTGGACGAGCCGATCGACTTCGCCACCACGTCCTGCATGCCGAGCGTCTCGAACACGGCGCGCATCGGACCGCCGGCGATGATGCCGGTTCCGGGAGGCGCCGCGCGCAGGAACACCTTGCCGGCGCCGTGGCGGCCGGCCACGTCGTGATGCAGCGTGCGGCCTTCGCGCAGCGGCACGCGGGTCAGCCCGCGCTTGGCGGCGTCGGTCGCCTTGCGGATCGCCTCCGGCACCTCGCGCGCCTTGCCGTGGCCGAAGCCGACCCGGCCCTTCTGATCGCCGACCACCACCAGCGCGGCGAAGCCGAAGCGGCGGCCGCCCTTGACCACCTTGGCCACGCGGTTGATGTGCACCAGCTTGTCGATGAACTCGCTGGCCTCGCGCTCCTCGCGCTGGCCGCCGCGTTCACGCCGTTCTCTCGGTTCACGTGCCATAATGATCTGACCCTAGAAGTTGAGCCCGCCCTCGCGGGCGGCATCGGCCAGCGCCTTGACGCGGCCGTGATAGATGTAGCCGCCGCGATCGAACACGACGTCCTTGATGCCCTTTTCCGCGGCGCGCTCGGCGATCAGCTTGCCGACCGCCTTGGCGGCGTCGACATTGGTGCCTTTCACGCCACCCTCGCGCATCGGCTTCTCCAGCGAGGAAGCAGCCGCCAGCGTGACGCCCTTATCGTCGTCGACGAGCTGGACGTAGATGTGCTTGGAAGAACGGAACACGGTCAGCCGTGCGCGGCCACGCGCGGCCAGCTTGATCTTGCGTCGCACCGTAGCCCGGCGCCGCGCGGCCCTGTCAGTCGGTCTCGCCATGGCCCATCCTCACTTCTTCTTGCCTTCCTTGCGGAAGATATATTCGCCGGCATATTTCACACCCTTGCCCTTGTAGGGCTCGGGCGGACGGTAGCCGCGGATTTCCGCCGCCACCTGGCCGACCTGTTGCTTGTCGATGCCGGTCACCACGATCTCGGTCGGCTTCGGCGTCGCGATGGTGATCCCGGTCGGGATCGGGTAGTTCACGTCGTGCGAGAAGCCGAGCTGCAGGTTGAGCTGCTTGCCCTGCACCGCCGCGCGATAGCCGACGCCGGTGATCTCCAGCTTCTCCTCGAAGCCCTTGGTGACGCCAGCCACCAGATTGGAAACCAGCGTGCGCGAGGTGCCGTAGAGCGAACGCGACCGCTTGGTCTCGAAGCGCGGCGCGACCTTGATCACGTTCTTGTCCAAGCTGACCGTGACATCGTCGTGCAGCACGACCTGCAGGGCGCCCTTCGGGCCCTTCACCTTGACGGTCTGCCCTTCCACGTTGGCGGTGACGCCAGACGGGACGGCAACCGGTTTTTTGCCGATACGAGACATCAGAACACCGTGCAGAGGATTTCGCCGCCGACATTGGCATCGCGCGCGGCGTGGTCGGCCATCACGCCCTTGGGCGTGGAGACGATGGCGACGCCGAGCCCGTTGTTGATGCGGGGCAGCGCCTTGACCGAGGCGTAGACGCGCCGGCCCGGCTTGGAGACGCGGGCGATCTCGCGGATCACCGGAGCGCCGTCGAAATATTTCAGCTCGATTTCGAGCTCGGTGCGGCCGTTGGCGTGCGCCACGCTGGTATAGCCGCGGATGAAACCTTCCGTCTTCAACACCTCGGCCACGCGCTCACGCTGCCGCGAGCCAGGCATCGAGACCTTGGGCTTGTTCCGCATCTGCGCATTGCGGATGCGGGCGATCATATCACCGATCGGATCGTTCACTGCCATTCGATCCTCCTCACCAGCTCGACTTGACCAGGCCCGGGATCATGCCCTTCGAGCCGAGCTCGCGCAGCGCAATACGGCTGAGCTTATGCTTGCGGTAAAAGGCGCGCGGGCGCCCGGTGAGCTCGCAGCGATTGCGAATACGGGTGGCCGAAGAATTGCGGGGCAATTCGGCGAGCTTGAGGGTGGCGGCGAACCGCTCCTCCACCGGCAGGTTCTTGTCCTGCACGATTGCCTTGAGCTTGGCGCGACGGCTGGCGAATTTCTTCGTCAGCTTGCGCCGCCGCTTGTTCTTCTCGATCGAACTCGTCTTAGCCATTCAGGTCGCTCCTTGCGGTTCCGCGTATGAGGTCGCTTTAATCGCGCCTCACTGCCGGAACGGGAAGTTGAATGCGGTAAGAAGCGCGCGCGCTTCCTCATCGGTCTGCGCAGTCGTGCAAACCGTAATGTCAAGGCCCCAGCTATCCGTGACCTTGTCGAAGTCGATTTCCGGGAACACGATGTGTTCGCGGATGCCGAGGCTGTAGTTGCCGCGGCCGTCGAAGCTCTTCGGATTGAGACCGCGGAAGTCGCGGACGCGCGGCAGCGCGATGTTCACCAGGCGGTCGAGGAAGTCGTACATGCGCGCCTTGCGCAGCGTGACCATGCAGCCGATCGCCTGGCCGTCACGCAGCTTGTAGGTGGCGATCGACTTGCGCGACTTGGTGATGACCGCCTTCTGGCCGGCGATCAGCGTCAGATCGGCGGCGGCGTTATCCACCTTCTTGCGGTCGGCCACGCCCTCGCCGATGCCCATGTTGAGCACCACCTTGGTGATGGCGGGCACCTGCATCGGGTTGGTGTAGGCGAACTGCTTGGTGAGCGCGCCGCGGATTTCCTGGTCGTAATGGGCCCTCAGCCGCGCCTTGTAGTCGGACGGGGCGCGCGGCGCCTTGGCCTTCGCCTCCTTGGGCGCGGCCGCTTCCTTGGCGGCGCCTTTCGGCGCGCCCTTCGGCGCCTTCGGCTTCTTGGTTTCGCCGGTTTGCGTATCAGCCATCGATTTCAACTCCGGAACGCTTGGCGAAGCGCACCTTCTTGCGCGCGCTGCCTTCGCCAACGAATTTGAATCCAACCCGGGTCGCCTTGCCGTCCTTGGGATCGGCCAGCGCCAGGTTCGAAAGGTGGATCGCGCCTTCCTTCGAAATGATGCCGCCCTCCTGCTGGGCGGTCTGACGCTGGTGGCGCTTGACCATGTTGATGCCACGCACCAGCGCGCGATCCTCGGACGGACGCACTTCGAGCACCTCGCCGCTGCGACCCTTGTCGCGGCCGCTCAGCACGATGACCTTGTCGCCCTTCTTGATCTTGGCGGCCATCACAACACCTCCGGGGCGAGCGAGATGATCTTCATGTGGTTCTTGGCGCGCAGTTCGCGCGGCACCGGCCCGAAGATACGGGTGCCGACCGGCTCCATCTGCGGGTTGATCAGCACCGCGGCGTTACGGTCGAAACGGATGACCGAGCCGTCCGCGCGCTTGATGTCCTTGGCGATGCGCACCACCACGGCCTTCATCACGTCGCCCTTCTTGACGCGGCCGCGCGGGATCGCCTCCTTCACCGAGACGACGATGACGTCGCCGATGGTGGCGTACTTCCGCTTGGAGCCGCCCAGCACCTTGATGCACATGACGCGGCGCGCGCCGGAATTGTCCGCCACGTCGAGATTGGTCTGCATCTGAATCATGATGCGGCTCTTTTCTTCTCTGCGCGCTCAGCGCGAACTTCACGCATGGCGCTTACTGTACGTTCTGCTTCTTCTCGCCCCGGACGACTTCCCAGCACTTGAGCTTGGAAATCGGCCGGCGCTCTTCGATCCACACCGTGTCGCCGACGGCGTAGGTGTTGGCTTCGTCGTGCGCGTGGTACTTCTTCGACCGGCGCACGGTCTTCTTCATGGTCGGATGGGTGAAACGCCGGTCGACGCGCACAACCACCGTCTTGTCCTGCTTGTCGCTGACCACGACGCCCTGCAGCGTACGCTTCGGCATCTTCCTGCTTCCTCTTATTTCGACGCGGCGCGCTTCTGCGCGGCGATGGTCTTGAGCCGCGCGATGTCGCGGCGGATGGCGCGCACGCGCGAGGTGTTTTCGAGCTGACCGGTGGCCCGCTGGAAGCGCAGGTTGAACTGCTCCTTCTTCAGCTTGAGCACCTCGTCCTCGATCTGGTCGGTCGTCATGGACCTTACGTCGGCGGATTTCATGGTCGTCACTCGGCGATACGTTCGATGAACCGGGTCTTCACCGGCAGCTTGGCGGCGGCGAGCGTGAGCGCCTCGCGCGCGACGCCCTGCGGAATGCCGTCGACCTCAAACAGGATGCGGCCGGGCTTCACGCGGCACACCCAGAGTTCCGGGGTGCCCTTGCCCTTGCCCATGCGCACTTCGATCGGCTTCTTCGACACCGGCACGTCGGGGAAGATGCGGATCCAGACGCGGCCGGAGCGCTTCATGTAGCGGGTGAGCGCGCGGCGGGCGGCCTCGATCTGGCGCGCGGTGACGCGCTCGGGCTCGAGCGCCTTCAGACCGTATTGGCCGAAGGCGAGCGTGGTGCCCGAGGTGGCGGCGCCGTGGATGCGGCCTTTGTGCGCCTTGCGGAACTTGGTGCGGATCGGTTGCAGCATGACTTAACTTTCCTGACCTCAGGCCGCGGTCTCGCGGCGCGGACGGCCGGTGTCGCCTTCGGCCATCTTCTTGTCCTGCGCCATCGGATCGTGCTCGAGGATCTCGCCCTTGAAGATCCAGACCTTGACGCCGCAGGTGCCATAGGTGGTGAAGGCGGTGGCCACGCCGTAGTCGACGTCGGCGCGCAGCGTGTGCAGCGGCACCCGGCCCTCGCGGTACCATTCCATGCGGGCGATTTCGGCGCCGCCGAGACGGCCCGAGCAGTTGATGCGGATGCCCTCGGCGCCGAGCCGCATAGCCGACTGCACCGCGCGCTTCATGGCGCGGCGGAAGGCAACGCGGCGCTCGAGCTGCTGGGAGATCGACTCGGCAACCAGCTGCGCGTCGAGCTCGGGCTTGCGGATCTCGACGATGTTGATGACCACGTCGCTGTCGGTCAGCTTGGCCACCGACTTGCGCAGCTTCTCGATGTCGGCGCCCTTCTTGCCGATCACCACGCCCGGCCGGGCCGAGTGGATGGTGACGCGGCACTTCTTGTGCGGGCGCTCGATCACGATGTGCGACACCGCCGCCTGCTTGAGCTGCTTCATCAGCTCTTCGCGGATCTTGATGTCCTCGTGCAGCAGCGTGCCGTATTCCGCCTTGCCGGAATACCAGCGCGAATCCCAGGTGCGGTTGATGCCGACCCGAAGCCCGATTGGATTGACCTTCTGACCCATCGTCTGTTCCTCTCGGCTTCGCTTAGCTCTGCGCCTCGACCTGACGCACCACGATGGTCAGGTGAGAGAACGGTTTGAAGATGCGGCCGACGCGGCCGCGGCCGCGCGGCGTGAACCGCTTGATCACGATCGACTTGCCGACATGCGCCTCGGCGACGACCAACTCGTCGACATCGAGGTCGTGATTGTTCTCGGCATTGGCGATCGCCGACTCCAAGCACTTGCGCACGTCTTTGGCGATGCGCTTGCGCGAAAACTGCAGGTCGGCGAGCGCGCTCGCGACCTTCTTGCCGCGGATCAGCTGCGCGACGAGATTGAGCTTCTGCGGAGATACCCGCAGCATCCGGCTCACCGCTTTGGCCTCGTTGTCGGCGAGGTCCCGCCCGCGTGCGCTCTTGCCCATGACTTCTTCTCTCAATCCTGTCGCGTGTTAGGCCTTCTTGGCCTTGCGATCCGCACTGTGGCCGTGGAACGTCCGGGTCGGCGCGAACTCGCCGAACTTGTGACCGACCATTTCCTCGGTCACCATCACCGGAATGTGCTTCTGGCCGTTGTAGACACCGAAATTCAGGCCGACGAACTGCGGCAGAATGGTCGAGCGACGGCTCCAGATCTTGATCACTTCATGCCGGCCCGATGCACGCGACGTCTCCGCCTTTTTCAGCAGATAGCCGTCGACAAAGGGGCCTTTCCACAATGAACGCGCCATAATGCGATGTCCTTAGCTCTGCTTCTTCTTGCGCACGTGGCGGCTCGCCACGATGAACTTGGTGGTGCGCTTGTTCTTGCGGGTCTTCTTGCCCTTGGTGGGGAAGCCCCACGGGGTGACCCAGTTGCCGCCGCCGTTGGTACGACCGCCGTGCGGGTGGTCGACCGGGTTCATGGTGATGCCGCGGTTGTGCGGCCGCCATCCCATCCAGCGCTTGCGGCCCGCCTTGCCGATGGTGGTGTTCATGTTGTCCGGGTTGGACACCGCACCGACCGTCGCCATGCAGCGGCCATGCACCAGGCGCTGCTCGGCCGAGGAAAGCCGCAGGATGACGTAGTCGCGATCGCGGCCGACGATCTGCGCATAGGAGCCGGCCGAACGCGCGACCTGACCGCCCTTGCCGATCTTCAGCTCGATATTGTGCACGATGGTGCCGACCGGGATGTTGCCGAGCGGCATCGCGTTTCCGGGCTTCACGTCGACATGCTCGCCGGCGATCACGGTATCGCCCGCCGCCAGACGCTGCGGCGCCAGGATATAGGCCTGTTCGCCGTCCTCGTACTTGATCAGCGCGATGAAGCCCGTGCGGTTGGGGTCGTATTCCAGCCGCTCGACCGTCGCCGGCACGTCGTGCTTGGTGCGCTTGAAGTCGATCTTGCGATAGGCCTGCTTGTGGCCGCCGCCGCGGAAGCGCACGGTGATGCGCCCGTTGCCGTTGCGGCCGCCGGACGAGCTCTGGCCCTCGGTCAGCGTCTTGACCGGCGGACCCTTGTGCAGAGTCGTGCGGTCGACGATGACCAGATGACGCTGGCTCGGCGTGGTCGGATTGTAGGTCTTCAAAGCCATGGCAACGCTTCCTTACAATCCCGTGGTCACGTCGATGCGATGACCCTCTTCCAGGGTCACGATCGCGCGCTTGACGTCGGACTGTTGGCCGATCTTGTTCTTGAACGCCTTCACCTTGCCGCCGCGGATCAGCGTGTTGACGCTCTTGACCTTGACGTCGAACAGCTTCTCCACCGCTTCCTTGATCTGCGGCTTGGTGGCGTCCTTGCGCACCTTGAACATCACTTTGTTGTACTCGGACGCCATGGTCGCCTTTTCGGTGATCACCGGGGCGATGATGACGTCGTAATGACGGGGATCGCTGGTGCTCATTTGAAGCGCGCCTCCAGCGCATCGACTGCAGCCTTGGTCAGCACCAAGGTCTTGCGCCGCATGATGTCGTAAACATTGATGCCCTGCACC
>JAKAMD010000179.1 GCA_021823875.1 Pseudomonadota bacterium
TTGGACGTTGCGGGGCGAACCTAGGTTCGAAGGGCCGTTTTGGCAAGCGGAATGGCCGCGTGCGGTCATCGCCCGCGCCGGGGCTTAGCGACCCCGCGCGCCCAAAACAAGAGCCCGGGCCACCGGGCCCGGGCTGAAAAATGCTTGCTTCAGGTTCTCGCGGCAGGGGGACCCGCGCGGGCCACGGGAGAAGCGGTCAGGCCGCCTTCTTGAAGGCGTTGGTGAAGCTTTCCTTCAGCGGCTCGGTGGTCTCGTTGGCCACTTTCTGCACGTGCTCGGCCAGTTCCCGGCTCTGCACCGCAAACGTCTCAAACTGCTTGCGGATAAAGCTGGACGAGAGCTCGACCACTTCGGCGTAGGACTTGGCGGTGACCAGCTCGGTCATCAGATCGAAAGCGGCGTCGCAGTTGGCGCGCGTATTCTCGATCACCTTGACCCCGTAGCCCGAGCAGCCCCTGGAGGCCGTGGCATAGGTGGTCTCGAGCAAATCGGTCGCCTCTTCGGCGGCGGCCTTCATCTTCTCGTACTGTTCCTTCGCCTGCGCGATGCCTTTCTCGGCCATCTCACGGAATGCGGAGGGAATTTCCATCTTCGGCACTTCGAATTTCGGCACTTCGAATTTCGGGAATTCGAACACGGAGGCCGAGACGGGCGGCTGCGGCGGCATGCTGGGGGATTCGTAGGACATGGCGGACATCCTTCTGCGAGGGCAGCTCCTGCAGGGTCTGCGGACCGCCGCCCTCGTCTTGCCGGTCCGCGCCTGGTCGAAGGGCCGGACCGGAAAATAATCCCGACCGACCGATTATAAATTTCTGATAGCACGGAATTTGATGCATTGCAACAAAAATTATTGCACTGCACAAAAGTCGCATGCCGCCCTGCCGCTCCCCCGAAAAATGGAAGAACGGGTGATCGGCCCCCCACCTGCTGGCCGCTCTATTCCGGGCGGCCCAGCTTGGACGCTTTTTGGCCAAGCTCCTTGGCCTGCTCGCTCAAGGTTTCCATCTGCTGACGAGCGTAATCGGCGTGCAGTTTCACGACTTCCTGAGGATCCTTGGCGCGCACCAGCTTCTGGGCGAAATCGAAGGCGGACGCGACATTGCGCTCGGCGAAGCGCATGGCGAGCTCGCCGGTCTCCCGGACGCCGGTCTGCATGCTGGTGAACTGGGTGCCGGCGGTCAGGGCGGCGTGCTGGGTGGCCGCCAGGAGGCTTTCGAAGGCTTGCTTGGCTTGTTCGACACCTTTTTCCGCCATGGCCCGCATTTCCGCCGGTATTTCGAACGTTGGTTTGCTGCCGTCGTTGGTCATGAAAACCTCCGTGTTCCTGCCCGTCCCTCGTCCGCCGGATGGAGCGGCCAAGGATATTAACTCCTATCTAGTGCGCCTGCGTGGGCATGCCAGTTGATGATCATTGTCGGCATTAACGCTAACCACGCTCGCATGGGAATTGCCTCCTTTGATGCGTGGACGCCATCGCGCGGCAGCCGTATTAAGGGACGATTAGCCTTAATCCTTGCGACGCCATGATGACGGGGACCGAGATCCAAATCGCCTGGTTAAGCGATCCGAGGCTCGCGGTTCACGCCATGAGCCCGCAGCCGGTTTGGCTGTGGAGCGCGGATGCGAGCCGCCTTTTATGGGCCAATCCGAGCGGCGCCGCGGTCTTCGACGCGACCTCGCCGGCAGCGGCGGCGGCGTTGCAATTCGGCGCCGATCATCCGGCCATCAAACAGATGATGCGGCTCAGCGACACGCTGCCGCGGGCCGGCATGGCGCGTCTGGAACGCTTGCGCGGGTTCGGCACCCCGCTCGGCGGCACTTTGATCTGTCTCGTTTCGCGCATTGTGCTGGCCGACACCAGCACCGGCATTTTGGTGGTTTCGACCGAGCATGCCGCCGGCGGCTTGGCGCTGCCGGAGCGCGCCCGCTGCATCCTCACGGATTTCGGCGTTGCCGCGGCGCTCTATGCCGCCGACGGCGAATGGATCGACGGCAAGCCGGCCGCGCAAGAGAGCCGCGCTGATCAGCGCGATCTGGTCGAGCTTGGCGCCGCCCGGCTTGCGCGCGAGGCAACGCTCAATGGCCATGCCGAGGGCGAGATCGCGGCCGGTCCCGTCACGCTCATCAAGCTCGGCGACGAGACCAAGTTCTTCCTGCTCATGTTGTTTGCGGCGGTCGGCACACCGGCCACCGAGCAACCACAAACACCGTCGCCGCCGATCGCCGTTGTCCTGCCAATGCCACCCGCGCCGGCGCGGCGAGCGCCTTGGCGCTTTGTCTGGGAAATGGATGCGGCCAACCGTTTTACCCGCGGCATCGACGCCTTCGCCCATCTGCTGGGGCCGAAGACGGCAGCGCTGCTCGACCGGCCCTGGAGCGAGATTGCCGCGCTCCTGAAACACGATCCCAAGGACGAAATCGCGCAAGCGCTCGCCACCCGCAACACCTGGAGCGGCGCCGTGCTGCGCTGGCCGATCGACGAAGGCGGCGAAGGTCTCGCGATCGAAATGTCGGGCCTGCCGGTGTTCGACCGCGATCGCCGCTTCACCGGTTTTCGCGGTTTCGGCATCTGCCGCGACACGAAGCGGCTCGAAGCGCTCGAGCGCCAGCGCGCGCAAGCCGCGCCGACACCGACACCGCCGCCGGAACAGCCGCCGGAGCAGCCGACCAATGTGCTGCCGTTCCGTCTCGCCCCTCCGACCGAACCGGCCGCCCCGCCGAGCGAGACAGTCGCGCCGCCGCAACCGAGCACGCCCACACCGGCGCTCAGTCCGATCGAGCACTCCGCATTCCAGGAACTGGCGCGCGAATTGAACGAGCGCCTGAACAAAGGCCCGCGTCAAACAGAAGCGGGCGACGGCGCGAACGAACCTGCAACCGCATCGCCGCCGCCACCACCGGAGCCGCCGCGCGTCGCGCGCAATGGCAATGACGCGCGCGATGTCCAACAGGAGCGATCGATCCTGGGGCATCTGCCGGTCGGTATCCTGGTTTATCGCCACAGCAACCTGCTCTACGCCAATCGCGCATTCCTGAACTGGACCGGCTATCCGACGCTGGAGGCGCTCGCCGAGGCCGGCGGTCTCGACAGCCTGTTCATCGAGACCAAGGAGGCGTCGCAGCCGCACGGCGGCGGCACCAGCGGCGGCCGCGGGCTCACCATCTCGACCGGCAATGGCAGCGAGAAATCGGTCGAGGGCCAGTTGTTCGGCGTGACCTGGAACAATGAGAACGCGCTGGCACTGATGATCGACACGCTGCAAGGATCCGGCGAACCGCCGGCGCGCATGAGCGACGCCGCCTTGCAGGGCCTCGCCGGCGAGAACCAGGAACTCAAGGCGATCCTCGATACCGCCACCGACGGCGTGCTGGTGCTCGACCGCGCCGGCCGCGTGCTCTCGGCCAATCGCAGCGCGCAGGCGCTGTTCGGTTACGAAGCGGGCGAGCTGACCCACCTCTCGCTCGTCGATCTGCTGGCGCCGGAGAGCCGCCGCGCCATGCTCGATCATCTCGACCGGCTCGCGCGCGAGCGCGGCGCCGGCATGCTCGATGCCGGCCGCGAGGCCATCGGCCGCGTCAAGCAGGGCGGGCTGGTGCCGCTCTACATCACGATGGGACGCATCGAGGGCGGCGAGAAATTATGCGCGGTGCTGCGCGACATGACCGCCTGGAAGCACAGCGAAGAGGAACTGATCAATGCGCGTCGTGAAGCTGAGAAAGCTTCCACCGCCAAATCGGAATTCCTCGCCAAGATCAGCCATGAAATCCGCACGCCGCTCAACGCCATCATCGGTTTTTCCGAACTGATGATGGAGGAACGGTTCGGCCCGGTCGGCAACGAGCGCTACCGGGCCTATCTCAAGGACATCAACGAAGCCGGCAGTCACGTGGTCGCGCTGATCAACGACCTGCTCAACCTCTCCAAGATCGAGGCCGGCCAGCTCGAGCTCAGTTTCGTCAGCGTCAATCTCAACGACCTGGTGCAGCAATGCGTCGCCTTCCTGCAGCCGGAGGCGAACCGCCAACGCGTCATCATCCGCAGCGCGCTGCCGCCCAATCTGCCGCCGATCGTGGCTGACGCCCGGTCGGTGCGCCAGATCGTGCTCAACATCCTGTCGAACTCGATCAAGTTCACCGGCGCCGGCGGCCAGGTGATCGTTTCGACCGCCTTGACCGACAGCCACGAAGTGGCTTTCCGCGTGCGCGACACCGGCGCCGGCATGAGCGAGAAGGAACTGCAGACGGCATTGGAGCCGTTCCGGGAGATCGCCACCTCGGCGCGCTGGGGCACCAGCGGCACCGGGCTCGGCCTGCCAATCACCAAGGCGCTGGCGGAAGCCAACCACGCGCGTTTCCACATCACCAGCCGGATCGAAGAGGGAACCCTGGTGGAGGTCGCCTTCCCGGCCACGCGGGTGTTGACGCGGTAGCCGCCGGCGTCCTTTCTCCGCGCGCGAATTTGCCGGAATTTCCAGGATTTACATGGCCATGAAAGGGTCACAGAGGCCCCCCATGGTTGGTGTTGATGGCGCCGATGGTATAGAAAGTCGGCCGGCAAACCCGACACGATATCAACCGGATTTCACCCATTGACGGCCGCCACTGGCTTCAAACGCCTGGGATTTGCGCTGCTGGCCTTGATCGCGGCGGCGGCGGGCATGCTCGTCACCGCGGAGATGCTGATCTCGGCCGACACGGTGCGCCGGCAGGCCCTGGACGAGATCCGCGCGGTGACCGGTCTCGATCCGATACTGCGCGGGCCGGTGACAGTATCGCTGTTTCCCTCCGGCCGCGTGAGCTTCGCCGACGTGGCCTTGGGCGACGCCGGCAAGCCGGCACTGATCGCAGAACGGCTAACCGCGCACTTACGCTTCTTCCCGCTGCTGACCGGCAACGTCGAGATCGCCGACGTGTCGCTGGAAAGCCCGACCATCACCATCGATTTCGAACCGAACGGGGGCACCAACTGGTCCGGCCTGATCAAGGCACTGGCGCGCAGCCAAAAGCCGGACGCGCAACGCCTGACGGCTTTCTCCGAGATGCGGATCGACAACGGCACCGTGGTGCTGCGCGACACCTCCCGCAAGGTCACTGAAACGCTGTCCCACGTGCAGGCCTCGCTCGCCTGGCCGTCAATCTCCAAGAGCTTCGGAGCCACCGGCCGCTTCATCTGGCATGACGAGCCGATCGACGCCAGCATCGCAATCGGCGATTTCGCGGAAGCGCTCGCCGGCAACACGTCCGGGCTGAAACTGCGGCTCGCTGGCGCGCCGCTCAAGGCTGCCTTCGAAGGTTCCTTCAGTGTCAGTCCCACGCTCAAGATCGACGGCACGGTGGCCGCCGATTCGACGTCGCTACGCAAGGCCTTGATCTGGGTCGGCCAGAAACCGTTGCCCGGCGGTGGCTTCGACCATTTTTCCATCAAGGCGAAAGCCGACGTGATGAGCGACAGCATCAGCCTCACCGGCGCCAATATCGACCTCGACGGCAACACGGCCGAAGGCGTGCTCACTTATGTGACGCACGGCCGCAAGACGCTGCAGGGCACGCTCGCCGCCGGCACGCTCGACCTCACGCCCTATATCTCGACCGCCAAGCTGCTCACCACCAATCATCGCAGCTGGAGCGACGGCCACATCTCGCTCGACGGCCTTACCGGCATGGATCTCGATCTCCGGCTGTCGGCAGCCAAGGTGACCTTGGCCGATGCCAAGCTTGGCCGCACCGCCATCGGCGCCAACCTGCGCGGCGGGCAACTTACGATTACCGTCGGCGAGGCACAGGCCTATGGTGGCGTGATCAAGGGCTCCCTGGCGCTCGCCAATGTCGTGGGCGGCGTCGATGTTAAATCGCAACTTCTGTTCAGTGACGTCGATCTTGCCACTTCGCTCGGCCAGTTGTTCGGGCTGCATCACCTGAATGGCAAGGGCGACATGTCGATCAATGTCGAAGGCTCGGGCGACAGCGTGCTGGGCGTGACGCACACCCTCAACGGCACCGCTGGCCTGACCGCGCAGAATGGTGCGCTGGTCGGCGTCGATCTCGAAGACCTGTTGCGCCGGCTGCAACGGCGGCCGCTGACCGGTGGCGGCGACTTCCGCAACGGCAAGACCTCCTACGATAAGTTCAGCCTGGCGCTGAAGATCGTGAATGGCACCGCGAAGGTGCAGGACATGAACGTTGTCGGTCCGGCGGTGAAGGTGGCGCTGGCCGGCTCCGTCTCAATCCCGACGCGTGATCTCGACCTTACCGGCACCGCCACCCTGGTCGCCACCAGCCGGACCGAGCGCGAGCCGTTCTCGCTGCCGTTCTTCGTGCAGGGCTCCTGGGACGACCCGATCATGCTGCCGGACGCCGAAGCGCTGATCCGCCGTTCCGGCGCGGCCGCGCCGCTGCTCAATGCGGTGCGCGAACGCAATGCGCGCGATGCGGTCCGCTCAGTGCTGGAGCGGCTGACCGGCGGCGCCATTCCCGGGGCGCCCGCGCCGGCCGCGACGCCGACGGCCGAGACCTCGACGGCCCCGGCGGCCGTCCAAAAACCGAAATAAATCCGCCGTCCGGGCGGGCCGCGGCGCGTGCCGCAGGGCCGGTGTTTGACTATCATCGCCAGGAAAACGAATCACCCGCCGGTCGGGGGCCGGCGAAGGACATGCGCATGGCGTTTGCCGTCCTCCGTACGCTGGTCAAGATCGTCCTCGCCTCGCTGGTGGTGGGGACGATCATGGCGCATTTCGGCATCACGCCCGAACAGCTCATGGGCTCCGCCGGGCTGTCCACCGGGCGGCTTGAGGATCTGGCCCGGCAGGGGCTCGCCTGGGTGTGGCCGAACGTGCTGCTCGGCGCCATGGTCATCGTGCCGATCTGGTTCCTGGTCTTCCTGCTGCGCCCGCCGGGCGGGCAACGCAGCAGCGAATGAAATTCCTTGTCCCGGACGCGGTGCAGCACGAGCGCAGCGACGTGATGCACCGCTGATCCGGGACCGTTCCAAACACCGACATTGATGCGGTCCCGGGTCTGCAGCGCACCGTCCGCTGCGTAGCGCCCGGGACATGAGGTCGTCACACCTGCGCGGCCAGCGCTTCCCGCGCGCGGCGGGCG
>JAKAMD010000180.1 GCA_021823875.1 Pseudomonadota bacterium
TGCCGAAGCCGTCACGGGGCGCACGACAGCGCGGCCCGGGGCTGCGCTGCGCGCGCTGCGGAATCAGCGCGGCTGGACTCTGGCCGAAGTAAGCAAGCGAACCGGCTTGCCGATCTCGACGCTGTCGAAGATCGAGAATGACCGGATTTCGCTCAGTTACGACAAGCTTGCACTGCTGAGCGCCAGCCTTGGCGTCGACATTTCGCAATTGTTTGCGCCGCAGGTGGCGGGCCTGCCCGGCGCGGTGATCGGCCGGCGCAGCTTTACGCCGGCCGGGCAAGGCCAAGTCATCGAAACCGAAAATTACGGCCATACCTATCCGGCCGCCGATTTCCTCAACAAGCGGTTCATTCCGGTGATCGCGGAACTGCGATCGCGCACGCTTGAGGAGTTCGGCGAGATGGTCCGCCACCAGGGCGAGGAATACGCCTATATCCTCCAAGGTGTCGTCATCTTCCATTCCGAACTCTATGCACCGCTTACGCTGCATGAGGGGGACTCGATCTATTTCGACAGCGGCATGGGCCACGCCTATCTGAAGGGCACGGACGGGCCTTGCCGCGTGCTGTCGATCTGCTCGGGACCGGAATCCCAACTCAAGGAGGCCCTGCGCCGCGAGAGCCCACCCGATGGGTCCGCCAAACCGCGCCGGCAGCGCTAGTCGCGGCGGAGCGGATCGGCAATCCGCGGGTAGAACTCCAGATCGCGCTTCTTGCGGTAGGCGATGGCCGCAAAATCCATCTGCAACGCCCCCGGCGTCGCCACAGGGATCAGCTTCTCCGCGATCGGCCCGAAACTCGCCTGAAAATGCCAGCTCGACTTGAGGGCAATGATCTTCTTCGATGCCAGATCAATGCCCAGGCCGGTGAACGCGTCAGGCGAGAAGGTCTGTGTGCGCACGCTCATCACGACGACGTCGATGCCGCCGATCTCGAGCCAAACGGCATCGCCCATGGGACAACGCGCCGGTCCGAGGTCCTTCTGGCTGTGGTTCGGCACGACAGCGCGCACCGTGGCGATCACATCCAGGGGGGCGCCCGAAGCCGGGCCGCACTTGCCGCCGATCCGGAGCGGAAACGTCGCCCCGACGCCCGCCTCGGCGCAGGCCTGGACCGTCACAGGATCCCAGATGCACCCGAACACGGCCCGGTCGACCCCAGCGTCGAGCATCGCTTTCAAGAGTGCAACGTTGTCGCTCGGCGCGCCGCCGCCGGCGTTGTCCGCCGCGTCCGCCAAGACCGCGACGCCCTTGCAATTACGCGCCTGATCGAGCGCCCTGTTAATGTCCGGGTAGCGGGGGAGCAGCACCTTCCGGGCATCGTAGATGGCGTGGCCCACTTCCGAGGCGACGGTCTCGGCCAGCACTGCATCGCCGTCAGCGACGACAAGCACCTTGGAGCCCGTCTCCGGCGTATCGCCCCAGGGAAACCCGTGGCCGAAGCTGACCGACAGCACGCCGGGGCGGGTCTCGGCCTGCTTCATCAGGCGCACAAAACCAGCCATGGGCTCACTCGTCGTCGGATAGAACCCGATCATGCGGCAATCGAACAGACGCATGACCGGGCGGCATTCCTTCCGCACCGCGCGGACGCAGATGTCGTAGAGTTCACGCCCGCGCTCGAGGTAGTCGATATGCGGGTATTCTTTGATCAGCACGATTGCGTCGGCTGCCTCGATCATTTGCGGCGTCAGATGGCAGTGCGGATCGAGAAGGGCGCCGATCTTCGCTTCCGGCCCCAGGATGGCGCGGGCGCGCGCCAGGATATCCCCCTCACAATCGTCACAGCCGGCTGAGACCATGGCGCCATGCAGGAAGAACAAGGCAATATCAAAGGGCCCGCGGCTCTTGAGGTCCGAAAGAATTTCGTCCCGATATTCCTCATAAACCGATTGCACGGCGGTGCCGGAGGGCTGGGCATGGGCGAACAGGCTCTCCGCGAAGGCGATGCCGTCGCGCGCCGCCAAGTCCTTCCAGGCCGCAGCCAGCACGCCGGTCTCCGCATCTCTGCCGTGGGTCGTGGCATCGCCGTGAAACGGTCCGTTCTCGGAAAAGCCGCGTCGGCCGGTCGGCCAAGGCGCAAAGGTGTTGGTTTCGGTGATCAGCCCTGCCGTAAACAGACGCATCGGCCCCTCCGGTTATTTTCTGATTGAGAAACAATTTTCTGTACGCTAAAATACTCGCAACTTCAACGCCGACATGGCGAGCGCGAGAAAAGCAGTTTCGCCGATGGATGCGACCCCCGACCGCGAGCCGACCTATCCCCGCCCCGCCACGGCTTGGTGGGGCGTCGGGCTTTTCACGCTGGGCGCGGTGCTTTCCTACACGGACCGGCAGATCCTTGCTTTCCTTGTCGATCCGATCCGGGCCAGCCTTCACATCACGGACACGCAGGTGAGCATCCTGCAAGGTGCCGCGTTCGCGGTGCTCTATTCGCTGATCGGCTTGCCGCTGGGGCGGATCGCCGATCTCGTGCCGCGCCGCGCGCTGCTGATCCTCGCCATCGGATTGTGGAGCCTGGGAACGGCGGCCTGCGGCTTTGCGCACAGCTTCGGCGCCTTGTTCGCGGCGCGTCTCCTCGTCGGTATCGGCGAGGCCGCGCTGGCGCCGGCGGCCATATCGCTGATCGGTGACTATTTTCCGGCGCAGCGTCATGCGACGGCACTGGGCGTGTTCCTGACCGGGATAGTCATCGGCGCGGGCGCGGCCATCGCCGTCGGCGGCAGCCTTCTCCAGCTCGCGCAGACCGGGCTGCTGCACGCCTTGCCCGTTCTTGGCATACTGGCCCCTTGGCGGATCGTACTCGTGCTGGCCGGTTTGGTCGGTGTCGCCGTGGGGGCGCTGATGTTCACCCTTCACGAGCCGGCCGGCCGCCGCTTCTCGGTCAGAGACCTGACTGCGCGCATCGCCGGCCTGGGCGGTATCATCGGCACCTTCCGCCTGCATGCCAGAATTCTCGGGCCGCTCTATGCGGCGATGGCGCTCTGGTCGATTGTCGACTATGCCATCCTATCCTGGACGCCGGCGCTGTTGATGCGCCGCTTCGGCCTTTCGCCCGGCGACGTAGGAGCGAGCCTGGGACTGGTGGCAATCGTCGGTGGCCTCGTCGGCACGCCTTTGGGCGGCTACATCACCGATCTCGTGACCGCGCGCCGCGGAGTGGGCGCGCGCTTTCCGCTGCTCTTCGCAGTCGCGCTCGCGGGCACCCTCGGCATTCCACTCGGGCTGATGGCCGGCCCCACCGGTGCGCTCGCAAGCGCGGGAGCTTGGATCTTCGTCTCCTCGGCAATCGGCACGATCAGCATCGCTACGGTGCTCGATATCCTGCCGCAGGAAAACCGTGGGCTCGGCACCTCGACCATCGCCTTCAACAACACGATCATCGGCCTCGGGTTGGGGCCGACGCTGGTCGCGCTGGCAACGGACCGTCTCTTTCAAAACCCATCCGCGCTCGGCTTTGGCATGAGCACCGTTATCGCGCCATCGGTGATCGGCGCCATTTCGCTTTATGCCGTCGCCATGCTCCGCGCCGGGCATGCAAGTGCCTGCGCCAGGACCATCCATGAACAGCACGCTTCCTGACATCCTCGTTATTGGGGCCGGGATCGCGGGAGCCTCGGTGGCGGCCGAACTGGCCTGCACCCATCGCGTGGTGCTGCTCGAGCGCGAAGAGGTACCCGGTTATCATTCCACAGGGCGTTCGGCTGCGCTGTTCTCCGAGTCCTACGGAAACGCAGCGGTTCGCGCCCTGTCGCGGGCGAGCCGGGATTTCTTCTACTCGCCTCCGCAAGGTTTCAGCGCCTATCCCCTGGTCAAGCGCCGCGGCTCGTTGCATGTCGCGCGCACAGACCAGGCCAAGGAACTCGATGAATTTCTGGCGCTGAAAGACGTCGCCGGCCTCGTCCGACGTGTCGATGCGGCGGAGGCCGTCGCACTCACGCCCGTGCTGCGCGCCGAAGCCGTGGCTGCCGGCGGAGCGTTCGAAGCAGGTTCGGCGGACGTCGACGTGCACGCCCTGCATCAAGGCTATCTGAAACTCTTTCGTCATCGCGGCGGAACGGTGCTGACCGGTGCCAACGTCACGGCGCTTGCCTATGGCGGGTACAGTTGGACAGTGGTCAGCAGCGCAGGGACATTTCGCGCGCGCATCGTCGTCAATGCTGCCGGCGCCTGGGCAGACAAGGTGGCGTCACTTGCCGACATCTTGCCGATGAACATCCAGCCTTGCCGCCGCACCGCCGTGCTGACCGAGCCGCCAGACGGTATGGATCCGGAGCCATGGCCCATGACCATTGGCATCGACGAATCCTATTACTTCAAACCGGATGCGGGACTGATCCTCATCTCGCCGGCCGACGAAACCCCCGTTGAGCCGTGCGACGTGCAGCCCGAGGAACTCGATGTCGCCGTCGCCGTCGACCGCGTGGAACAGGCGACGGTCCTTACGATCCACCGTATCCGGCGCAAATGGGCGGGGCTGCGCTCCTTCGCGCCCGACCGCTCACCGGTGATCGGCTATGACGGCGCAGCGCCGGGCTTCTTCTGGCTTGCCGGCCAGGGCGGCTACGGCATTCAGACGGCGCCGGGCGCCGCCCTGCTCGCCGCCGCCCTGGTCCGTGAAGAAACCCTCCCCGATGCGCTCAAGGGATTCGACCCGCAAAGCGTTGCGCCGCGACGCTTTGCGGGTGCCTATTCGCGGCCGGTGCAGCGATGACAGACACCGTTGCAGACGCGGGCCGCTCCGCCCTGCCCGAGCGCACATGGTTCGGCCATCCGCGTGGGCTCACCATCCTGTTCCTCACAGAGATGTGGAGTGAGTTCTCGTTCTTCGGGATGCGCACCCTGCTCGTTTATTACATGACGAGGCAACTCCTGATCTCGCAGCAAGATTCGTCACTGATCTATGGGCTCTATGCCGCCTCCGTTTATTTCACGCCGATCATCGGCGGCGTGATTTCCGATCGCTGGCTGGGGCGGCGACGTGCCGTGCTGCTGGGCGGCGGCATCATGGCAATCGGCCATTTCATGATGGCGTTCGAGTCGCTGTTCTATCCGGCGCTGGCTACGATCGCGATCGGGAACGGATTATTCCTGCCGACCCTGACCAGCCAGATTAATGACCTCTACGCCGAGGACGATCCGCGCAAGACCAGCGCCTACAATATCTATTACGTTGGGATCAACGTCGGCGCCGTCTTCGCACCGCTCGGCTGCGGCACCGTTGGCGAACTTTTCGGCTGGCACTGGGGTTTCACGCTGGCCGGCATCGGCATGGTGAGCGGACTGATCATCTACCTCGTCGGCGCGCGCTATCTTCCGAAAAACCAGCACGCGCCGACACACGGGCAAGACGTGCAACCGAAAGAAAAAACGCCGCGGCCGTCCCTCACGGCGGAGAGATATCTTCTGCTCGGGGCAGTGTTCCTGTTTGTTGTCATTTACCGTTCCGCCTATGAGCAGGTGGGCAACACCGTCGCCTTATGGGCGGAGACCGGCGTTGATCGGATGATCGGCTCCTGGACTATTCCGATGACCTGGTTTCAGTCGCTCAATCCGCTCGGCATTTTCCTCTTCACGCCCGTTATCGTGGCCTGGTGGACGCGGCGCGCCAAACACGGACGCGATCATACCGCGCTTGCCAAGATGGCCACGGGCGCGCTCCTGCTGGCGGCCGCGTTCCTGATCCTGGCCGGCGCCGCCGTCCTCGCACAGCACACCGGTCAGCGGGCGAGTTGGCTCTGGCTCGCGCTTTACTTCTTTACCTACACAGTCGGGGAACTGTTCATCCTTCCCGTAGGCCTCAGTCTGTTTGGCCGGATGGCACCCAGCAATCACGCGGCGACCATGATCGCGGCATGGTTTGCAGCCGCCTTCTTCGGAAACCTCGTCGCCGGGGCATTGGGTACGCTTTGGAGTGCGCTTCCCCCTGCCCTATTTTTTATGCTGACCGCCGGCGTCGCCGCGACGTCTGCCATATTGCTGTTGTCCCTGGTGCCGTGGGCGCGGCGGTTCGATCTGGACGGACAGGCGAGACAGGAGGCGGTGGCCAATCTGGCCGCCGCCTTGCCTGCTTCCGGCCTGTCATCGGATAGATGAGAGCAAGGCGTGCACCGCAGTAATCGGAAAGAGCCGGCGGAGCGCTGGCAACGGCCGGGAATGGCAGGCTATAGTCCCAACAGGACCGAGGGCTTGCGGAATGACAATCCGACTACTCCACGGCGCCACGTCCTGCCGCGGGCTATTCCGAACGACGACGCCATGAGCCGATATTCGGATGCCCGCGCGCGTGAAATCCTCATCGCCATATTTCGGGCGGCGGTGAATAGCGCCGATCCCTTCACAGTCCTTCCCGCACATCTGCCACAGAAGCCGCGCGGCCGCTGCGTTGTCGTTGGCGCGGGTAAGGCCTCTGCCCGCATGGCGGCCGCCCTTGAAAGCGCCTGGCCAGAGGTGGCGCTGACGGGTGTGGTGGCCACGCGCTTCGGCCACGCCGTGCCCACTGCGCAGATCGAAGTGATCGAAGCGGGCCATCCCGTGCCGGATGCCAACAGCGAGCACGCAGCCCGGCGCATTCTCGACACGGTATCGGGCCTCGGTCCCGACGATCTGGTGATCATGCTGGCCTCCGGCGGCGGCTCAGCGACGATGGCGCTCGGCGCGGATGGCATCACGCTGGCGGACAAGGCAAACGTCACGCGCCAATTGCTCGCCTGCGGCGCCACGATCCACGAGATCAACGCGGTGCGACGCTATCTCTCCGCCGTGAAGGGTGGACGGCTGGCGGTTGCAGCGGCGCCTGCGCGGGTCGTCACGCTTGTCATCAGCGACGTGCCCGGCGACGATCCCGCGGAGGTCGCCTCCGGCCCGACGGTCGGCGCTCCGCCAGATGCTGAACGCGTACGCGGCATCGCAAAGCGCTACCGGCTCGATCTTCCCGAAAACGTCGCCCGCTATATCGCGCGGGAACGGCCACTTCGCCCGGTGATGCGCGGCGAGGTGCAGGTGATCGCCTCCGCAATGATGGCGTTGCGAGCGGCGGCCGAGTGCGCTCGCAGTTTTGGCTTGACGCCGCTGATCCTCGGCGACGCCATCGA
>JAKAMD010000181.1 GCA_021823875.1 Pseudomonadota bacterium
CTTCAGCTTTGAATTCTAACCCAAAATCGGCCGTGCCTCGAGGCCGGTCCGGCACTCCCTGCGGCCGGGCGCCCCCGATAGTTAAGGACGATCCTTAAGAAATTCGAGCACCCCGGCTTTGAACAGGCGGTCGCCGACCGCCAGCATGTGATCGCGTTCCGGGATGGCAAGCGCCCGTGCTTCCGGGATCAACGCCGCCAGCGCCTCGGCAGAACCCGCGACATCGTCCTTGGTTCCGACCGCGATCAGCACTGGCACCTTGATGCCGGCGACCATTTCGCGGCTCAAGACCTCGCGCGGGCGGCTCATGCACGCGGCCAGCGCGTGCAAGTCCGATTTGGTCAGCTCGGCGAAGCTGCGGAACGCCCGCCCGACCGGGTGTGTGACGTCGGCAAGCGACGGCGCCAGCAGCGCCGCGACGATGATGCCGGCCATGGGGCCGCCATGTCCCTCCACCAGCTTGATGCCGAGACCGCCGATGATGACCGAACGCACACGCTCGGGATAATCGACCGCGACAAAGGCCGAAATGCGCGCGCCCATCGAATAACCCATCACATCGGCGCGCCCGATGCCGAGATGGTCGAGCAGCGCACGCACGTCGCCCGCCATCAGCGACGTCTGATAGGCGGCGGGATCGTAAAGCTTGGTCGACGCCCCATGGCCGCGATTGTCGAGCGCGATCACGCGCCGCCCGCTTTGCGTCAAGGCCGCGACCCAGCCGGGATTGACCCAGTTCGCCTCCTTGTTGGAGGCGAATCCGTGCACCAGCACGATCGGCTCGCCCTCGCCCTCATCAAAAAAGGCGATCTCGATGTCGCCGTTGTGGAAAGTCGGCATGAGTCCTCAAAAACAGCATGCCCGGCGTATGTTGACGGCCGGGCATGGCGGTCACTTTTCGCGCGGCCTTTTAGACAATGCGGACTTTAATGGCTACCCCGGTACCAGGGCGCCAGCCAGTGGCGGAAGCGGATCATGCCAGCGCGCACGCCGACGGCAAAGATCGCCAAGCAGACGACATAGACCAGCGAGGCGTTCTCGTTGAGCTCGTTCGACTTGGTGAACACCGACATGCCCATGCCCTTAACGCTGGCCAGCACCTCGACCGCGATCGCGTTGGTGATGCCGCGCGCGAAGCCGAGCTCGATGCCGGCCACGATGAACGGCATGGCCGAGGGCAACGCGATGCCGAACCAGACATCACGAGTGCGCGCGCCGAACATCATGCCGACGTCGAGATAATCCTTGTTGATCGCCCGCGTGCCGTCCGCGGTGGTCACCGCCACCGGTAGGAACACCGAAATGATCACGATGATCAGGCGCGCCGCCGGCTGATAGCCGACCCAGAGGATGACGATCGGCACCAGCGCGACCAGCGGCAGCGCGTAGAGCGCACGGATATAGGTGGAGAGAAACCAATCGATCTCGCGCACCCGGCCCATGGCGACGCCGATCAGCACGCCCACCGCGCTGCCGATGATCACGCCCTCCAGGATCGAGCCCAGCGTCGCCGCCACGTCGAACCAGAATTCCAGGCTGGCGACCGTGGAGGGGATCGCCATGACTATGCCGCTCGGGCGCGCGACGAAATCGGGCAGCGTGGCGCGCACCCAGATTTCCCATATCGCCATCAGCACCAGGCCGGCGACCACCGGCGCCAACCGCTCGCGCGTAGCCCAGCGCGGCCGGCGCATGGCGGACACCACGGGCTCCGCTTCTATCCGACCGCTTGCTGTCGCCATCGTACCAGATACCGCTCGATCAGTTCGCCGATGCCGACCAGCACCACGGCAATCGCGGCGATGAATACCGTCACCGCCAGCACCCAGCCGGAATCGACGATGGTGGTGCCCTGCAGCAGCACCGCGGCCAATCCGTCCGGGTTGAGAAAGAACTCGGCGACCAGCGTGCCGACCATCGACAGCGCGATCGACTGCTTGATGCCGCTCATCGCGAAGGGCGTGACATAGGGCACAATCACGTCGCGCCAGAGCTGGGCTTCGCTCGAACCGAAGATCGCCGCCACATCAAGATGCTGGCGCGGGATCGAGCGCGCGCCCTCCAGCGTGCCGAGCAGGACCGGGAAGATCGAGATCAGAACCGAGACCAGCACGCGCGAGCCGAACTCGAAACCGAAGATCACCGACACGAAGGGCACCAGCGAAATCGTCGGCGTGGCGTAGAGGATATAGATGTAGGGCTCGAAGGCCGCAGCGAACAATTTGATGCGCGCGAGCGCCAGTCCCAGGCCCACGCCGAGCACGATATTGATGAGGAGCGTGACGAAATAGAGTTTGCTCGACACCAAGAGCCCCGGCAGCAGCGGACCGCTTTGCAGCATGGCCCACAAGCGCCGCATCGTCTCCGTGAAGGGAACGAACAGCACGCCGAACGAGTGGCCGAAGGCCTGCCACACGGCGAGCAGGACCACGATACTCACCGCGTAGCAGGCCGGCCGGATCCACCAGGCATTGACCAGGCGGAAGCGCGCGAGCCGGCTTTCGAAGGATTGATGTTGAGCCATTTCCGTTCCGGTCTTCACTCGCCTCTCTTGAATTGAAGCGCGCCGATCAAACTCCGTCCCTTCCCGTGCAAGCGGGAATCCAGACTGATCGACGCGTTCCTTTCGCCCTCATCCTGAGTCCCCGCTTTCGCGGGGACGAGCGGATAACTGAGGCACTCACTTCATCGCGTTGACGCGCTTCATCGCCTCGTTATAGAGCGACTTGTCGACCAGCTTGTCGTAGCTGGGCTGCGCATCCTTCTTCAACAGGCCGTCCTTCACCATCTCGTGGACCTGGCCCAACATCTGCTTTTCGTTGAGGCCGTCGTTGTTCACCCAGTAGTTGATGTTCTGGAACGACTTGATGGCGCCCTCGGCCACCTTGACGTCGATCTGGCTGGCCTTGGCGGCGATTTCGGCGAACTTCTTCTGATCGGCCGGCTTGGTGCTGCTCATGAACTTCTGCGTCATGATCCAGCCTTCGAGGAAACGAATGACGCCTTCCTTGTTGTCGGCGATCGCCTTCTTCGAGGCCAGCACCGAACCATAGTGCAGACCCGCCTTGATCGAAGCCGGCACCGGAATCAGGTGCCATTTCTTGCCGGTCTTGAACTCGATCTGCGCCAGTTCATCGACGTGAAAGACGGCGACGTGCACCTGGCCGGCAATGCCCGCCTTGACCAGCGGCGCGTTGGCAAGATCGATCGGCGTCATGTCCTTGAGCGAGAGACTGCAGGATTCGGCCTCCGACTTGAGAAACAGCCAGCGGGCGTTGTTGATGCCGTCGGCGGCGACGGTCTGGCCCTTCAGGTCCTTGCAGCCCTTTACCTTCGGCAGATCGGAGCCGATGATCCAGTCCTGGTTGGGCATGCCGGCGACGATCACGATCGGCGCGCCGGCCCCGATCAGATTGACCGCGACCGGCGTCGCCGTATAGCCGACCTGCGCGTCGCCAGTGACAACCGCCTTGGCGGTGTCGGTGCCGCGCTGGAACCAGCGGAAATTCATGTCGAGGCCAACCTTCTTCCAGATGCCGAGCGCCTCGCCGACGTCGGCGAAAGTATTGGAGAAGATCGGCGGCCGGCCGATGGCGGTTGCCGTCAGCTTGATGTCGTTGGCGCTCGCGCCGCCGGGCGCGAGAAGCGTGATGGCCGACAGTGCGGCCGCTAACCCGAAGAGCGACTTCTTCAGCATTGTCAGTTCCTCCCTCTGTTGGGCACGCCTATTGTTGAACGCGTGCTCCGTTTCCTGCCGGTTGATCGAACAGGTCATGCCAGACCTGCTCCCGCAGTTCGATGAAAGCCGAACTCGCCACCACGCTGCGCTCGCGCGGGCGCGGCAGTTTGACGGTGCGCACCGCGCGGACGTGCGACGGCCGCCCGGCCAGCACCACGACGCGGTCGCCCATCAGCACCGCCTCGTCGATCGAATGGGTGACGAACATCATGGCGGTCGGCCGCTGATCCCAGATGCGCAGCAGTTCGAATTGCAATTGTTCGCGCGTCTGCGCGTCGATCGCCGAGAACGGTTCGTCCATCAGCAGCAGCTTCGGTTCCATCACCAGCGCGCGCGCGAGACCGGCGCGCTGCTGCATGCCGCCCGACAACTGATGCGGATAGGACTTCTCGAAACCCTTGAGGCCGACCAATTCGATCGCCGCGCTCACCCGCCGCTCAATCTCGTCCTTCGGCGTGTGCTTGAGCGCGAGCCCATAGGCGATGTTGCTCCACAGGTTCTTCCAGGGGAACAGGCCGAAATGCTGGAACACCATGGAGACGATCGGCAGCGGCTTTTCCACCCGCTGGCCGTCAATGCGGATCTCGCCGCCATTGAGCTGGTTGAGACCGCCCACGCAGCGCAGCAGCGTGGTCTTGCCGCAGCCCGAGGGGCCGACGATGCTGACAATCTCGCGCTCACCAACAGTCAGGCTCAGCGCCGAGAGCACGTCGAGCGCGCCGTAGCGCAGGCTCGCGTTTTCCACCACCAGGCGCGCGTCGCCGTTCATCGGCCGCACGCCCCCGCAATGCGGTTGCGCTCCACAGCTTCCTCCCAATTCGCTGTCGGCTAACCCGAAACGCGAATCGGGGTGCCGACTCTTGTCGTTTTTGTTGGACGACCTGTGTCGGTCGTGTCGGGCATGATGGAATGCGGTCTATCGTTTTTCAAGCGAAACACGCGCGCAGTGGCGACCGCAACCGTTTTCACATGGTAGAAGGCGTCGATTCGCGGCCGCTACGGCCGCTCCGCGCGCGGCCCCGCAAAGCAATCCTGCAATGCAGGGTTGACAACGGCGTCTCGCCCTAGGCAGCCCCCCTCGGCCCCGCTATGGTGCCGCCCGAAATTGCGCCGCGGGCCGTGCGGCAAGATGAGGACCTACCATGGCGGAACACGTCATCCCCCATTTCCAGAACGATCCAGGCCTGCCCGTGATCCAGATCGGGGCCAAAGAATTTATGTGCGTTGGTGCCACGCCCCCTTTCGACCATCCGCATGTGTTCCTCGACATGGGCGATGAGAACGAGATCGTCTGCCCCTATTGCTCGACCCTCTACCGGCTCGATCCGACGCTCGACGAGCACGCGGCGCGGCCGGCCGAATGCGCCCTCCACATGACCGCGGCCGCCTGAGCCTGACGCCTTGGCGGATGAGCGCCATGCCATCGTCGCCGGCGCCGGTATCGCCGGACTGACGGCAGCGCTGGCGCTGGCGCGTGCCGGTTTGCATGCGACCGTCCTCGAACAGACGCCCGAGTTGCAGGAAGCCGGCGCCGGCCTCCAGCTCGGCCCCAATGCGACCAAGGTGCTGATCGCGCTCGGCCTGCGCGATCGGCTGTTGCCCGTGGCGCTAGCGCCGCAGGCGATCCGCGTCATGAACGGCGGCTCCGGCCGTGAGATCGTCCGCATACCGCTCGGCACCGCCATCGAGCGCCGTTACGGCGCACCCTATTGGGTGATCCACCGCGGCGATCTGCAGATGGCGCTCGCGGCGGCCGCCGAGGCAGACCCCGATGTGGAACTCAATCTCGGCGTCAAGGTCGAGGACTTCGCCACGCATGTGAATGGCGTCTCGGTGCTCGGCCGCAGCGACCAAGGGATGATCGATGAGCGCGGCATCGCACTGATCGGCGCCGACGGCATTTGGTCAAGCGTAGCCGAGCATCTGCAACTACGCGATAAGCCACGCTACGCCCATCGCACCGCCTGGCGCACCGTGGTGCCGGCGGACACAGTGCCGGATGAATTCCGCACCGCCTTTGTGCATCTGTGGCTCGGGCTCGATGCTCATCTGGTGCACTACCCGGTCAAGGGCGGGCGGGTGATCAACATCGTCGCTATCGTGCACGATCAATGGCAGGGCAAGAGCTGGTCGGCCGCCGGCGACCGCGCGGAAATCCTGCGCCACTTCGCGCGCTTCACTTGGCACGAGAGGGTGCGCGCGCTGATCGCGCTGCCGCAGCATTGGCTGAAATGGGCGCTCTATGCGCGGCGTGGTGTCTTCCAAAAGGGCGAAGGCCCGGTGACGCTGATCGGCGATGCTGCTCATCCAATGCTGCCATTCCTGGCACAGGGAGCCGGCATGGCGATCGAGGATGCCGCCGTGGTTGCTGCCATGCTTGCCAAACATCGCGATGATCCCGCCCACGTGCTGCGCGCCTATGAGGACGCCCGCCGTCATCGCACCGCGCGCATGCAGGAAGCCTCGCGCAAGCAGGGCAAAATCTACGCGATGAGCGGCCCGGAAGCGCTGGTCCGCAATCTCGGCATGCGCCTGATCGGCGGCGAAAAGCTGCTGCTGCGCCAGGATTGGATTTATAGTTGGCAACCGCCCGCCCCTTTCAACGACGCGCCCGATATGAGGATGACGACATGATGTTTCCCGCCACGATCGCCGGCAGCCTGCCGAAACCGTCTTGGCTCGCCGAGCCCGACAAGCTGTGGCCGCAATGGCGGCTTTCGGGCGCCGACCTCGCACAGGGCAAACTCGACGCCACGCTCTTGGCCGTGAAGCTGCAGGAAGATGCCGGCATCGATATCGTCGGCGACGGCGAGATGTCGCGTCAGCATTTTGTGCACGGCTTTCTCGAATTCGTCGACAGCATCGACTTCGCCAACAAGGTCGAGATGGGCATTCGCGCCGACCGCTACAAAGCCATGGTGCCGGTGGTGCGCGGCGAGCTGAAAATGAAAGGCCGCGTGCATCAAGCGGAAGCGCGGCACGCCCGCGCCCACACCGAGAAGCAATTGAAGATCACCCTGCCCGGCCCGATGACCATTTCCGACACCATCGCCGACGCCCATTATGGCGATAAGGTGAAAATGGCGATGGCCTTCGCTGATCTCCTGAACCAGGAAGCGCATGCGCTCGAAGCCGACGGGGTCGACGTTATCCAGTTCGACGAGCCGGCCTTCAACGTGTTCATGACCGAGGTTCAGGAATGGGGCATCGAGGCGCTCGAGCGCGCCATCGCCGGGCTCAAATGCACCACCGCCGTGCACATCTGCTACGGCTACGGCATCAAGGCCAATATCGATTGGAAGAACACGCTCGGCGCCGAGTGGCGCCAATATGAGAAGATCT
>JAKAMD010000182.1 GCA_021823875.1 Pseudomonadota bacterium
GCAGGCGCTCGAGCGCCGCGCCAAGGCGATCGAGGAGGCCGGGCTCGGCATCGGCTGGACCAACGGCGATTACGGGCGCGGGCGCTCCTATCGCTTCCATGATCCCGACGGCCACACCATGGAGATCTATTACGAGGAGCAGAAATTCGTCGCGCCGCCCGAGCTGCACTCGAACCTGAAGAACCTGCCGCAGAAATACACCGGCCGTGGCGTCTGCGTGCGACGGGTCGACCATCTGGCGCTGCTCGCCAAGGACGTCCCGGCCAATCGCGCGTTCGGCACCGATCTGCTCGGCTTCCAGCTGCGCGAGCAGGTGCGCTACGAGAACGGCAAGACCGAGATCGGCTCCTGGATGAGCCCGACCGCCATCCACCACCAGCTCGCTTACGTGTTGGACGTGAAGGGCGCGCACGGGCGCCTGCATCACTTCTCGCTCTGGGTCGACAATCGCGAAGACGTTATGCGCGCCGCCGATATCCTGACCGAGAACGGCATCTTCATCGAGGCCGGTCCCTCCAAGCACAACAACTCGCAGGGCTTCTACCTCTACAGCTACGAGCCCGGCGGCAACCGCGTGGAGATCTATTCCGGCAGCTTCCTGATCACGGCGCCTGACTGGGAGCCGGTGACCTGGAACGAAGAGGAGCGCGGCACCGGCACCTATTGGGGTGCAACGTTACCGGACAGCTTCATCCAATACGGCACGCCCAATGTGCAGGGCGAGGCGACGGCCAAGTCCCCTGAGATTCTCAAGGAGGCCATCGCGTCCCTGTCGTGATGTCGTGAAGCGGCCGCGCTTCGGCGCGGCCAAGATACCGGAATTCCCGGTCTTCTTCTGACGGCATGCATGCTCCGTTGCCTCCCCCCGCTTGCGGGGAGAGGCCTTTGGCGTGCGCCAAACCGTTCCTACACAAGAACGAATCATATAATACGCACAGAGTTATCCTCCGGGTTGCGTTGGCGTCGCTTGGCAATTGCAAGAGGCAGCCGGTTGCGTCACCGTTGATCGGCACACCTCTCGCGTTTGCGACAGGATGATCATGCCGACCGCGCATGGCGAACAGCCCTTCCAGAATTTGGCGTGCCGCTGGCATGCGCTGGCCGAGCGTCGCCTCGCTTACTATGACGAGCTTTATCGCAGCGGTCGCTGGCGGCACTATTACGCCAGCCAGGAAGCGTTCGCCGCCCGCATGCTCGACGTGATACAGGCAACGAGAATTTGGGCGGACCTCGCCGGCCAGTGGTTGGTCACACTGGAGGCGCAGGCGACCGAGGATCGAGACGATCTACGCTCTGCGGCATGAGAACGTTTTTTCCGGTCTTTGTGGCGGCGTTGTCCACGATCGCGGCGCCTGCTGCGAACGGCGCGTCGCCGTCGCCAACCCAGTTGCGACGCGGCGAGGCGCTGCTCAAAAGAGACTGCGGGGCCTGCCATGCCATCGGGCGGACCGGCGCGAGCCCCGTCAAGGACGCGCCCGCCTTTCGCACCCTGGGCCAACGCTACCCGATCGAATCCCTGGAAGAGGCGCTGGCGGAGGGCTTCATGTCGGGCCATCCCGACATGCCGGAATTCTCGTTTGACGCCCACGATGTCGGCGCCATTATCGCCTACCTGAAGTCCATCCAGCAGCGCTGAGTCCGCGGGCTCGGCCTTCCACCGAGTTTATTCCCTCATGAGCAGTGTCCTTTTCTCGCCGATCCGGCTCGCCGGTCTTGAGCTGGCCAACCGTCTGGTCGTTTCGCCCATGTGCCAATATTCGGGCGACGACGGCTGCGCCAATGACTGGCACCTGATGCATTACGGCATGCTCGCCAATTCCGGCGCGTCGCTGGTGGTGATCGAGGCGACCCATGTCGAGCGTTGGGGTCGCATCACCCACGGCTGCCTCGGCCTCTACAACGACAACAACGAGGCGGCATTGGCGCGCGTGCTGGCGGCTGCGCGCCACGCCGGCAGTGCCAAGTTCGGCATCCAGATCGCCCATGCCGGCCGCAAGGCTTCCGCGCAGCGGCCTTGGGAAGGTGCCGGTGCGCTCAAAGCGGATCAGGATCCGTGGCCGACCATGGCACCTTCGCCGCTGCCGTGGGGCGAAAGCTGGCACACCCCGCGCGAGGTGACCGAAGAGGACATGGAGCGCGTGCGCAGCGCCTTCGTGTCGTCGACCCAGCGCGCGCTGCGTATCGGCTTCGACGAGATCGAACTGCATTTCGCGCACGGCTATCTGGCGCACGGCTTCATGTCGCCGGTCTCCAACAAGCGCACCGACCAATATGGCGGCTCGTTCGAGAACCGCCTGCGCTTTCCCTTGTCGATCGCGCGCGCTGTGCGCGCCGTGGTGCCGAAGTCGGTGCCGCTCGGCGCCCGCATCACTGGCAGCGACTGGCGGCCGGACGGCTTGACGCCGGACGACGCCGTTGCCGTCGCCAAGGCGTTGAAAGGCGAGGGGCTCGACTTCATCTGCATCTCCTCGGGCGGCGTCACGGCCGATACCCGCAACCCGAGTACGCCCGGCTACAACGTGCCGATCGCGGAGCGGGTGAAGAAAGAAGTCGGCATTCCGACCCGCACCGTCGGCCTCATCCTCACGCCCGATCAGGCTGAGGCGGTGGTGGCGGAGGGCAAGGCCGACATGGTGTCGATCGGCCGCGGCTTCCTCGACGACCCGCATTGGGGCTGGCACGCCGCCAAGGCGCTCGGCGCCGAAGTGGCGCGTCCGCCGCAATATCAGCGTGCCGGTCCCAAGCTATGGGCGCCGGCGGCGCCGAAGGCATGAGCACGGGCTCTCAATCCGTCACGCGCGGGCTTGCCCCGCACATCCATCTGACATCGCAGAAGCTGATGGATTGCCGGGTCAAGCCCGGCAATGACGTTTTCTGATCGCCAATTTCGTTTTCATCGTCGTCCTGTTTTCCGCGCTTTGCCATGCCGGCTGGAATGCGTTGATCAAGGTCGGGCTCGACCCGCTCTCCACCACCACGCTGATCGTAAGCTACCGCACTGGCGATCTCGGCCAGGTCTATCCGATCGCGTGCTGTTCGGCGCCTTGATCGCGGTCATCGTGATCAAGGAGCCGTTGCGCGCGGTACGCATCGGCGCGGCTGCGCTGATCGTATGCGGGCTGGCGCTGATCCGCCTGCAATAATCAAAGCGCAAGCGCGGGCAACTCGCGCTCCAGCCGGGCGAGATCGCTTTCCGTGTCGACATCCCAGAGCGGCTCAAGCTCGATCGCCGTCAAGCCCAACGCCGCGATCCGGTGGCGCGTTTCGGCGAGAACTGTGGCTGTACCCCATGTGATGTCCGCGAAAAGCGCTGCATGCGGTGCCTTCGTGCCGATCAGCACATAGCCGCCGTCTTCGGCCGGGATCAGCACGACATCGGCCTCGCGCAGCGCCTGCGCCGCCTGCCGCAGATGATCGGCGGTGCGCGCCGGGCAATCGGTGCCGATTACCAGAGTCGGGCCGTTCCCGGCGGCCAGCGCCGCCAACATGCGCGCACCCAGATCGCCATCGGGTTGACGCAGGAGTGTGACGCGATGACGCAGGGCAAGCTCGCGGAACGAGGCATGGCGCGGATCGGGTTCGCACCACAGCGTTACCCGGCCAATACCGGCGGTGAGCGCTGTCTCTACTGCCTGCGTCGTCATGCGTTCTTGCAGGATGGCGGCAGCATGCGCACCGATTGCGGGAATCAAACGGCTCTTGGCGCGACCGGGGATCGGCGCCTTGGCGAGGATGGCGATAATGGTCCGTGCGCTCATGACAGGCATTCGCATAGTAGGTCCGCGTGTAACGGCGAACGTCAAATTTCATCCCTCTCATCGCAGGGTTCGGCCGTCGCAAGCGTTGAAGTTTGTATGAAAGAGGATGTTTCCCAAAAACGCATTTGCCCCGCCTGCGGCGCCAGGCAGACCCTGCTAACCGATGTGCGTCAGTGGCAAAAATACGCGCGCGAGCATCCCCATACCGTTTACCTGCGATGTGAGAAATGCGCGCAGGTTCAGGTTGTTGAGGAATGAGGTAGGGGCCTGGCGCCCTGGGCCTCGGTGCCGGTATAGCCATAGGCGTGCGCCAGGCGAGCCGGATCGCTCCCGAAAAAATACGCCAACCGCAACAACCACATCAGCAGCAGCATGCGCACCAGGCCGTTCTGGCGCCACCGCCGGCCCGACGGCACGGCGCGGGCGGAGAGGCAGAGCGGGCGGCTCACCCGCTTCAAGCGGGTCGACAGCGTCACGTCTTCCATCAGCGCGATCGGCGGGAAGCCGCCGACGGCGTCAAAAGCGCTGCGTGTGACAAACATGGCCTGGTCGCCGGTGGCGATGCCGGTCAGGCGTGAGCGCAAGTTCATCATGGCGGCAACCATCCGCAGCATCCCGCCCTCATCGAAGCGCACATCGAAGCGGCCCCAGGCACGGCGGCTGCCCGTGAGGCCTGCCAGCACCAGAGCATCGGCGTTCGGCGGCAACCGGGTGTCGGCATGCAGGAACAGGAGCACGTCCCCGCGTGCCGCCGCCGCGCCGGCATTCATCTGCGCAGCCCGCCCGCGCGGCGCGTTGAGCACCTGATCGGAGAGAGGCATCGCGCGCGCCGCGGTGCCGTCGCTGCTGCCGCCGTCGACCACGATCAGTTCGGCACCGCGCGCACGCAAAGGCGCCAATGCTGCGAGCGCCGCCTCGATGCCAGCGGCCTCGTTGAGCACCGGCATGATGATGGACAACGTCATGGCATGCGGGCCCGGGCGATCCGGTAGTCGGGTCCCTCGGCGATACGCTTGAAATAAGCGGTGTGTGCCGGCGAGCCGGGCGGCCAGCGCCGCAGGAAGCGCGCGAGAAAATCGTCCTGATCGTAGGGGACCGCGAGCGCATCAATATACACGCCATCGCGCAGCAGACCGTAAAGCGGCGCGTGCGGCGATGGCGTCACGCCGATCCGGGTGATGATGCCGAAGCGTGCGCCAAGGAAATTCGGCATGCCGGCGGCGCCATTATTGATGACGGTCAGGCGCCCGGCAGGTACCGCAAAATCCCGCAAGGCGGCGAGACAGGTATGGGTGGAGGCGAACAGGTCGATGCGCGATTGCGCCCGTACGTCATTGAGCCAAGCCCGGTTGGACGACTCGTCAAGCGCATTGCGCGCGAAACGCCAGCCGGCCAGCGCTCCGGCATCGCCATGCACGATGCCGACACGCAAGCCGCCCACCTGGGCGACCAGATGCATCGGCAGGGCACGCAAACGGGCGCGAGCGGTCGCGGGCACAGCCACGGCAAGTTCGCTGAGAATGTCATTGGAGCGGCGCACTACGTCCCCGCTGACCGTTTCGGGATAGGCGCAGCCGCAGCCGGCGCCGATGTCGCTTTCGCGCGCCAGTTCGGTCTCCACATTGCCGCGCACGGCGCGATGTGACGCGACCCCTTGCTCGATCGCTGCGAACCAGTCCGGCGCGGCGTCGAACCAATGAAAGTCGCCATTGAATAGGATCTGCGCCCGTTCGGCCGCCGCCATGTTTTGGATCGTGACCAGTGCGGCATGATTGCCGTAAAGGCCGCCGACGACGTAAAGCGTTTCGGCGCTGAAATCGCTCGCGCGCGCGAACACCGTTGGCGCATAGGTGTAGTCGTGCGGGCAGATGCGGCCGGCGTTTCCTTCTTCCACCACCGCCGTTTGCGGGCGAGGTGAGGCGCGATGCTGGATGTTCATTCCGCCGCCTCGCTGAGCGCGCCGCCGCAGCTCGAGCCTTGGCCGGCGGTGCAGCCATAGCAATGGCCGGCGACGCGGATCGAATTGCCGGCAATGTTATCGTCGATCAGATCGGCAAGCCGCACGCGGCCGTGCTGTCCGCGCTTGAGCGGCAGACCGAGCATCTGGTTGAAATCGCAATCGTAGACATAGCCTTGCCAGTCGACCGAGATGAGGTTGCGGCACATGACGGTGTCGAGATTGGCGTCGAGATGGGCGTCCTGCAGCAACTGAAGATAGCCGTCGAACTCGGCTTTACTGATCAGCGTCGATCCGAAGCGCTGGATCGGCATGTTGGCGAGAACGTAGAGCTTGTTGAACACGATGCCGTAGTCGTTGCCCAGCACGCGCTTGTAGTCGGCTTCGAGCGCGCTTTGCGACGGCGGCAGCGCCGGACCTTGCGGGTTATAGACGAGGTTGAGCGATAGCGCCGGGGCGCGCCCGTAACCGAGCGTGTTGAGCTTGCGTAAGGCGCGAATCGAGCCCTCGAACACGCCCTTGCCGCGCTGGCGTTCGACATTGTCCTGCAGATAGCACGGCATCGAGGCGACGATCTCGACACCGTGCGCGGCCAGGAATTCACCGAGTTCCTCCTGGCCGGGCTGTTCCAGGATGGTGAGATTGCAGCGGTCCATCACGTGCACGCCGAACGCCCGCGCCGTGGTGACCAGCCGGCGGAAATTGGCGTTGAGCTCGGGCGCGCCGCCGGTGATGTCGAGCGTCTTGATGCGGTGCTTTTGCAGGAAGGCGAGCACGCTGTCGGCCACCGCGGCGCTCATTTCCTCGGTCCGGTTCGGCCCGGCATTGACGTGGCAATGGAAACAGGACTGGTTGCAGCGGTAGCCGACATTGACCTGCAGCGTGTCGAGCTTGCCGCGGCGCAGCGCGGGAAACGGGATTCGGTCGAGCAGCGGCAGGGTCTCGCGCATCGGGCGGTCCTTGACGATGGAAGCGGGAACTTGCCATGGCCGCCGCGCCGGCGTCATCCCCACGGCGATAACATCGAGACAATTCGGCGTGAGTCGCGCGTGAATTCTAGTGCGCCTGCGCGCTGGCGACCGGCGAAGCCAAGCCGATGCGGCCATAGCCAGGCAGCTTGATGCCCGGATGGCGCAGATCGAGCCCGGCCACCAGCCCGAGCAGGTCGAATTCCACGCCCTCGACCCAGCCGATTTTGACCGCAGCGAGACCGTGCAAATTGAGCTCGACGCCAGTGCCGCTATCGGTCGGTCCGGCATAGAGCCGGTCGCGATAGTCGCGGCCGACCGCATTGGGCGGCAGGCTGACGGCGAGTTCCGGAACCGCG
>JAKAMD010000183.1 GCA_021823875.1 Pseudomonadota bacterium
GGGGGGGTCCAGCTCGTCTTCAACACCACCGAGGGCGCCGCGGCGCTGGCCGACAGCCGGTCCCTGCGCCATGCGGCCCTCTTGCATAAAGTGCCGTACTACACCACTCTTTCAGGTGCTGTGGCTGCGGCGCAGGGGATCAAAGCCTATCTCGGGGGAGACCTCGAAGTACGCGCGTTGCAGAGCTACTATGGCAGCCGCACCTGATGGTTGCGCCAGATGGGGGCGACTTCAGCGTCGGCGCGTGAGGCCGGGAATCACACGGTCGCGGGCAGGTTAAGCTGGCCGCGGTCGTGGTGTTTTTGACCGGCCCTCGTTCCAGATGACTCCGGTTGCGCGGGAAACCGTCGCCGGAGTCGTATTACGAGTCGAATGGGGCGGAGTTTAAAAGGGGAAGGGCCTTGGCGGCGCCTAGGCGCGTTGAACGCGCTCCCAACGTCCGCCAGGAGGAGATGAGACGATGGAGAAGATTCCGATGACCGCCGCCGGCTATGCTGCGCTCGAAAACGAGCTGAAGCACTGCCAGCAGGTCGAGCGGCCCCGCATTATCCAGCAGATCACCGACGCGCGCACGCACGGCGATCTGTCGGAGAACGCCGAATATCACGCCGCCAAGGAAGCGCAGTCGCTCAATGAGGGCCGCATCGCCGAGCTCGAGGACAAGCTCGCGCGCGCCGACGTCATCGACGTGTCGAAGCTGTCGGGCGATACCATTACTTTCGGCGCCACCGTGACTCTGATCGACGAAGACACCGAGCAGAAGAAAGTGTGGCAGATCGTCGGCGAGCCGGAAGCCGACGCCAAGGCCGGCAAGATCTCGATCACCTCGCCGCTGGCGCGCGCGCTGATCGGCAAGGCCAAGGGCGCTTCGGTGGAAGTGAATACGCCGGGCGGCGCCAAGGCCTATGAAGTGAAAAAGGTCGAGTGGCGGTAAGCCGCCGCACAGCCTCGACAAGTCGGAGAGATTGCGATGGCCGGGCTTGTCCCGGCCATTGTCATTTCCGGGGTCATTCCGCCAGCGCCGCGCCTCACTCCTCCATCGGCACGATCGCCGCGTCCTTCGACTGGCGCAGCACCAGCGAGGTCTTCACGTTGCGCACATGCGGCGCCGAGGTGAGCTTCTCGACGAAAGCCTGGAATGTCTTCAAGTCGGGCGCCACGCATTTCAGCACGAAGTCGATCTCGCCCGAGAGCATCCAGCACTCGCGCACCAAAGGCTGCGCGCGCACGAAATCCTCGAAGGCGACGAGATCGGCTTCCGCCTGGCTCGCCAGATGCACCATGGCGAAGACGGTGACCTCGTAGCCGAGCTTCTTCTCGTCGAGCAGGCCGCGATAGCCTTTGATGAAGCCGGCCTCCTCAAGCGCCCGCACCCGGCGCAAGCAGGGCGGCGCCGAAATACCGACCCGGTTGGCCAGTTCCACATTGGTGATGCGGCCGTCGGCCTGCAGCTCCGTCAGGATCTTACGGTCGATGGCGTCCAATCGCGCAGGCACGGGCAAACTCCCCCTTCCGGACCAAAATGCAGCGGGTGAAACACTGCATACCGCGAAATAATCTTTCGCGAAAGATTATTGCGCAGGCGGCCCGGAGCCATCACCCGCTCGTTTGTGACTAAGGGGGGTTGCGTAGTTTGCATAGCTCCTAAAAAACATATATTGCATCCGCACAAGAGCCGGGCTCAGCCGGTCCCCGAGGGGTCACCTAAAGTCGAATGCCTGACCGTTCTGTGGGGCGGTGTGAAATGTCAAAGACGACGCATGGCAAGGTTGTGATCATTGGCTCGGGTCCGGCCGGCAATACGGCCGCGATCTATGCCGCGCGCGCCATGTTGGAGCCGATCCTCATCCAGGGCATCCAGCCCGGCGGACAGCTCACCATCACCACCGACGTCGAGAACTATCCCGGTTTCGCCGAACCCATCCAGGGCCCCTGGCTGATGGAACAGATGCAGGCGCAGGCCGAGCATGTCGGCGCCCGCATCGTCACCGATACCGTCACCAAGGTTGAACTGGGGCAGCGGCCGTTTCGCCTTACTTGCGATTCCGGCGACAGCTATCTGGCCGATGTGCTGATCATCGCCACCGGCGCACAGGCACGCTGGCTCGACTTGCCCTCCGAGCAGAAATTCAAAGGCTACGGCGTCTCCGCCTGCGCGACCTGCGACGGCTTCTTCTACCGCAACAAGGAAGTGATCGTGGTTGGCGGCGGTAACAGCGCGGTCGAGGAAGCGCTGTTCCTCACCAATTTCGCCTCCAAGGTCACGATCGTGCACCGGCGCGACAGCTTCCGCTCCGAGAAGATTTTGCAGGACCGACTGTTCAAGAACCCCAAGGTCGAGGTGGTTTGGGACAGCGTGGTCGATGACGTGCTCGGCAGCGACAATCCGCTGAAAGTGAACCGGGTGCGATTGAAGAACGTGAAAACAGGTGAGGTCACCGAACGCGCCGTCGACGGCGTGTTCGTCGCCATCGGTCATTCGCCTGCTTCCGAACTGTTCGCCGGCCAACTCGCGATGAAGCCGTCCGGCTATATCATCACCGAGGGCCGTTCCACTGCGACCTCGGTGCCTGGCGTCTTTGCCGCCGGCGACGTCACCGACGACATCTACCGGCAGGCAGTGACCGCGGCCGGCCAGGGCTGCATGGCGGCACTGGAAGCCGAACGACTTCTCGCAGCACAGCAACACGAACGGGTAGCCGCAGAATGAACATCCAAGCCGCCAATTCCACGATGGACTGGGACAAGTTGAAGGTGTTCCACGCGGCTGCGGAGGCCGGTTCCTTCACGCATGCCGGCGAACGACTCGGCCTGTCGCAGTCGGCTGTCTCGCGCCAGGTTTCGGCGCTCGAGAGCGAGCTCGGCGTCTCGCTGTTCCACCGCCATGCGCGCGGTCTGATCCTCACCGAGCAGGGCGAGCTGCTTTACCGCACGGCGCATGAAGTGTTCATGAAGCTGGAAGCCGCGCGCACCAAACTGACCGATAGCCGCGAGCGGCCGAACGGCGAACTCAAAGTCTCGACCTCGCCCGGCATCGGCATCCATTGGCTGCTGCCGCGCCTGGGCGAGTTCCTCGACCTCTATCCCGATATCCAGATCCAACTGATAACCACCGACGAAGAGCTCGACCTCGCCATGCGCGAGGCCGACGTTGCCATCCGCCTGCGCCAGCCGACCCAGCCCGACCTGATCCAGCGCAAGCTGTTCGCGGTGCATTTCCACTGCTACGCCTCGCCCGATTACCTCAAGCGTTTCGGCACGCCGCACACCTACGAAGATCTCGACAACCACCGCATCATCTTGCTCGGCGGCGCAGTGCCGATGCATCTGGCGAGCCGGCGCTGGCCGGTGGAAGTGGCGCGCGAGGGCAAAGGTCCGCGCGTTGCGCAGCTCACCGTCAACAATGTGCTCGGCCTATTGCGCGCCTGCCAGCGCGGGCTCGGTATCGCCATGCTCCCCGATTATCTGGTCGAGGAGAACGGCGGCCTGGTCCAATTGTTCAGTCAGGTCGACACGCTCGCGCTCGATGCCTATTTCGTTTATCCGGAAGAGCTGAAATCGGTGGCGCGTATCCAGGTGTTCCGCGACTTCCTTGTCGCCAATGCACAGCGCTGGCACTTCTGAACTCTATCGGCCGCAGACGCGAAATAGATTTTCGTTCCGCCGTCCGGGAACCGGCGCGCACTTCTCACATGGCAGACATGCGGCCCCACCCATTGCTGGCGCCGGGGCGCTGATGCTTATTGTGCACTCGCTGTCGCGCCGGATGCATATCCTCCCAGAGTCGCCGGTGCGCAGCATGTTCCCCTCTGGAAGATGTTGCCGGTCCCCACACCGGCACGTTCTCAAGCTGGGCCCCTTCGGGGGCCCAGTTTTTTTCGCCGGTACGACTCCTTGCTCGGCCGCGCGCAGTTTGTATTTATACAACTTGACAGTGTATCCGCTGCCACACCGGCAATGCCTGGCGGCGTGCTGGATTACCGTCCGCGGCTGGGTCCGCCCCCGGAATCACGAAGAAGTCATCCGAAAAACGACGGGAAAAGCGGTGCTGAACGTTGAAGCTTTACGGGCCCTGCTGCAGCCATACGCGGCGCGGCATAGAATGACGGGCCAAGACGAATTGGCGCGTCGGCATGGTAAAATAGTCACAGTTTTCAATTGTTCGAAGCGATTCGTTGGCAAAAGCGTAACCTTGACACGGTATCGGCTAGAATAGCTCCGGACCAAAGGGGGCAAGAGCCCCCAGCAGAGCATTGGGAGACCCCCTGGTGAATAGCGTTCGGTTTAACCGCCTTCTTGCTACCTCGGCGATTGCATTGGCCCTGGCGCTATCCTGCCAACCTGGACACGCCCAGCAACCTGGGTCGAACCAATCGGTCGACGCCGCCGTCCCGATGCCCGACACCAGCCTGTTGCCGCCTGTGACCGCCAAGGACATTGGCGCGACGGCACCCGCGAAGAAATCCGCGCAGAATGTCGACGCCGGGGCGCCGACGGCGAACACCAGCCCGGTGCCGCCTGCGACCGCCAAGGATATTGGCGCGGCGACGCCGGCGACCGCCAGCAGCGATCAAAATAAGCAGCAACCGGCGACTGCGGCCGGCGATCACAGCAAGCCGCAGCCGGCGCAGAACGCCGCCGCGCCCGCCGCTGAACCGGCGAAGGCCGCGAGCGCGCCGGCCGCCGCGCCGCCCTCGCCCACCAGCGACGTTGCGGTTTCCGACAGCCTGCGCAGCCTGATCGATGGCCAACTCGATCGCTTTGTCGCGCGCAAGCCTGACCGCGAGGGCGTGGTCGCCTATTACAAGGCGCACGACTTCAAGCCGATCTGGATCAGTAACGGCGCCGCCAATGCGCGCGCCAAGGCGGCGATCGCCTATCTCGCGCAGGTCGATACCGTCGGGCTCGATCCGAGCGACTATCCGACGCCGGATTTCGCCGCGTCCACCACCGCCGAGTCCCTGGCGCAGGACGAACTCAAGCTCACCGAATCGGTGCTGACTTACGCCCGCCATGCGCAGATCGGCCAGATCAATTTCACCCGCGTCGGAGCCGATATTTCCTTCAAGCTCGAAGCGCCCGAGCCGGCCGAGGTGCTGGCCAAGCTCGCCGAGGCGAGCGACACCAGCGCAGCGCTCGACAGCTACAATCCGCCGCAAGCCGGCTTCAAGGCGTTGCGGAAGGCGCTCGCCGAAGTTCGCGCCGGCAAGGTCGACAAGCCGGCGGACAAGGAGAAGACCGCGAAGCAAGTGCGCGTGCCGGACGGACCGACGCTGCGTCCGGGCATGAAGGACAAGCGCGTGATCGCATTGCGCCAGCGGCTTAATGTGGAAGGCGACAAGAACAACCCGCTGTACGACCAGGACGTCGTCGACGCGGTCAAGGCATTCCAGACCGGTGCCGACCTGCACGCCGACGGCTTGCTCGGCCGCAACACGCTGAGCGCGCTCAATGGCGGACCGGTCGGCGATGTGCATCATGCGCCGGCCAATCCGGTCGACACCATCCTGGTCAACATGGAACGCTGGCGCTGGCTGCCGCGCACGCTCGGCAATTCCGAGCACACCTATGTCGTGGTGAACGTGCCGGACTACACGCTCAGCCTCTACCATAACGGCGCGGTGTACTGGAAAACCAACATCGTGGTCGGCAAGCCGGGCAAGGCGACACCGATGACCACCGCGGAAATGAAGTACATCACGGTCAATCCGACCTGGAACGTGCCGCCCTCGATCATCCAGAACGAATATCTGCCGGCGCTGCAGGAAGACCCGCAGGCGCTCGACCGCATCGGCCTGAAGATCTACCAGGATCGGGATGGCACCGTGCACATCTACCAGCCGCCGGGAGCGGGCAACGCGCTCGGCCGCATCCGCTTCAACTTCCCCAACAAGTTCCTGGTCTACCAGCACGACACGCCGGACAAGTACCTGTTCAAGCGCACCAAGCGCGCCTACAGCCACGGCTGCATGCGGGTGCAGGATCCGCTCGAATACGCCACCAAGCTGTTGTCGATCGAACTGCCGAAGGATCACTACACGCCGGCCAAGATCGAGGGCATGTTCGGCAGCAACGAGATCAACATCAACTTCCCCAAGCCGATCCCGGTGCACCTGACCTATCAGACTGCCTTCGTCAACCAGGACGGCAAGCTGCAGTTCCGCGATGACATTTATGGGCGCGACGCCCGCATGATCGCGATCCTGAAAAACGCCCGCGAGCGGCGGATCGCCGATATCCCGGTCGAGCGGCCGCCCAACACGTCGTCGCGCCCGGTGCGCCTGCCGGCCGGCACCTATGCCGACCGTAATGGCGACAGCGACAGCTACGGCTACAGCAACAATGGGCCGAGCTTCTTCGACTTCCTGTTCGGCGGTGCGCGCGAGGCGCCGCGGCCCGTCAACCGGCGCAATTTCATCGGCCCGCGCGCCGGCAGCAACGGACGTGTCGGCTACTACCGCTGAACGGACGCACGAACGATTAAAAATGAGAACGCCGGCGGAGTTTCCGCCGGCGTTTTTGTTTTGCGGCCCCGAATGTGTTGCGCGTCTGCGCGCGAGGAAGCCATCACTCCCGCCGCCGTTTGAAATCGACGCCGCATGCGAACTGGAGCATCAGCCGTTGCTCAACGGGTGGTTTGGCGGCGCAGGAACGGCGCCGGGGAGAAAGAGTCAGGTTTTCGGAAACGCCCGGATCGCCGGCAACAGGGCGGCTGGGGTGCCCCGATGGTACAGGTGGGTGGACTCGAACCACCGACCTCTGGTTCCACAGACCAGCGCTCTAACCAACTGAGCTACACCTGCACAGGGCCACGCCCCAGGCCTACGTCCCTTGGACGTTGCGGGGCGAACCTAGGTTCGAAGGGCCGTTTTGGCAAGCGGAATGGCCGCGTGCGGTCATCGCCCGCGCCGGGGCTTAGCGACCCCGCGCGCCCAAAACAAGAGCCCGGGCCACCGGACCCGGGCTGAAAAATGCTTGCTTCAGGTTCTCGCGGCA
>JAKAMD010000184.1 GCA_021823875.1 Pseudomonadota bacterium
CCGACGCCGAACAGGAGATTGATGCCGAACCACACCACCAGGAAAGCCAGCACCGCCGGCTCGCGCAGCACGCCGGAAAGCGGCACCGCCGGCACCTGGTAATCGCTGTGCCCACCGCTGCGCCAGAAGCTCAGCGGACCGCCGCGCTGGAAGGCGAAGCGCATAGCACCCGCCATGGTGCCGGAGATCGCCGCCGAGGCGCCGATCATCGGCGCTGGTTCACCGGCATGGGTGGCGAGATGCGCCAAGGCGCCGGCCACCGCACATACCATATAATAAGCCATGAACCGGTAGGCGCCGAAGCGGCGCGCCACCGCGGTGCCGAACGGCAACAACCAGATCGCATTAAGGCCAAAATGCATCCAGCTAGCGTGAAAAAACGAATACGTGATGAAGCTCCATACTTCGGCACCGCCGCCACCGGGCCAAGCGGGGCCGAGCACCGAACTGTCGTAGCGCGCTGGAATGAAGGCAAAGGTTTCCAGAAACAAACGCGCCTGCTCATCCGAAAGCACGTAAGTCTGCACGAAATAAATGAACGCCAACAGCGCCAGCAGCCCGATGATGATGCCGGGAATATTGAAGATGGGTTCGCGTTGCACGGGAGCGTCCGGTCGAGTGAGCATTGGGTTACACCGCCTGGCCGCTTGGCCGCCCGACCGCAAGCAGGCACCTCATGCGCTAACGCAAGCGGCCCTCGCCGACAAGCGCAAATCCTCTTAGCGAAAAAGAAAAGGGAGGGCTTGGATGCCCTCCCTCGTCTTGCCGGATCGCTGGGGCGCCCTGTTGGCGCTCATCATATGCAGCGGTTCCGAACAGCGCCGGTCGGATGATGACGCCGGCCGGCCGTGTGGATCGGCAGTCATTCTAAAGCCAATCCGCACGGCGCCAATTCCCGGGTCGTTTTAACACTAACGCGCATCGCCACGCACGGCGGCCCGCGCACGGCACAGCGCCTGCTCCATCGCATGCATCGCGACGTAATGCCGGCAATCTTGTCCCGATCGGACACAAACCAACGCCGGCAACGTCTCGCGATGGAACAGGTGGCGACCATGAGACATCCATCAACTCGAGCCGTTTACGAATATTGGGATAAGCGACGGGGAACCCGGCTGGCTCCCGAGCGCAACGATATCGACCCCGCCGTCATCCGCAGCGCGCTCGGCGACACCATCATGCTGGCGGCCGACTTCGTCGATCATTGGCGCTTCCGTCTCGCCGGTACCCGTGTCTGCGCCTTGTTCGGACGCGAGCTCAAGGGCGAGTCCTTTTCCGTCCTGTGGAGAGAGCAGAGCCGCTCCTCGCTCGAGTCCCTATTGAATATCGTCGGCGACGAGAGTGTCGGGGCCGTCGCAGGCCTGAATGGGCGGACCGCCGATGGCGATCAGGCCTCTCTTGAAATGTTGCTCTTGCCGCTTGCGCACAGCGGGCTCGCCCGAATCCGCGCCATCGGCGTGCTGGTGCCCATGGTTCCGCCTTATTGGCTGGGCGAAAAGCCGGTCATGGAGCTCACGCTCGGCACCCTGCGCCATGTCGGGCCGGCGGTCGAAACCGGCTCGCGTCGGCGTCTCGTGCCGGCTGACGGCAACCGCCGGGTGCGACATGGTTTCACGGTCTATAGCGGCGGGCGCGAAGCGCCCCCTGGCGAAAGGGCCGGATAACGCGGCGTTAATATTAGCGCCATAGGTTCAAGGCTCAGCAGGCGCGTGCGCCGCAAGGTTCTGACTACCATGGCGATGCCCTTGACCAAGCCTGTAATTCTGCCGCTTGCCGAGGAACGGCGTCGCCATCAGCGCGTCAAGGTCAACCTCCTTGGCCGCTACATGCTCACCGATCGGCGCGAATACCCCTGCCAAGTCATCAATATGTCGCCTGGCGGCATGGCGCTGATCGTGCCGGTGGCCGGCCATGTCGGCGAGCGCGTCATTGCCTATGTCGACCATCTGGGCCGGCTCGAGGGCAAGATCGCGCGCATCATCGACAACGGCTTCGCCATGACCATCTCGGCGACGCTGCGCAAGCGCGACAAGCTCGCCGCCCAGCTCACCTGGCTCGCCAACCGCCATATTCTCAATCTGCCGGAAGACCGCCGCCACGGCCGCTTCACGCCGCGCAACCCGTTGGCGCGGCTGATCCTGCCGGACGGGCGCAACGTGTCTTGCCGCATCATCGACCTGTCACAGTCGGGCGCCGCCATCGCCATTGCCGCCGACCTGCGGCCGGCGATGGGCGCCGCTATCACCATCGGCAAGACTACGGGCCGGGTGGTCCGTCACATCGAAGACGGCTTTGCCATCGAATTCACCCGCCTGCAGCATCCCGACTTCCTCGAAGAAAATCTGACTGGCGAATAACGTCAGCTGCCGGTTAACACGATCATTCAAATTGAACTTGTGAGCGGGCCCCTGCGCGCGCGCCCGGGCGCCGCACGCATGCTTTCGCGCGCCGCTTACAGATCGCCGGCGATGGTAAACACGGCACGCGCGTGCATTCGAAACGGCCAATGAACAAGCGACCTAAGACGATTAATCGATAAAATTTGATATAAAATGTATTGTATAAGTTTTTATGCAAATACTCGACTAAGTTATACTATATTCGTCTCTCTATTTAGTCTGCTTCATCTAAAACTTACTTCTTCGACTTAGCGGCGCTGAAAAATATTTCTGTCAATTGTGGCCCTAACGAGACGGGTTGGGGTCACACACAAATGTCCAAGCGTTGGAATTTGCTTCTTGCCACGGGCGGTCTGATGGTTCTGGCCGGCGCGGCGGCGTTCGCCGCGCCGAGCCAAGCGGCACCGCTCCATCGGGCATCGCTGCAATTCACGCTTCCCGCCGAACGGCCACCCAATATCGCGGTTGGCGGCGTCACCCGCGCGCCGATTGGCTGGGTCGAGTTCTGCGTCGAGTACAATCCGGAATGCAAGACGCGGCCATCGACACCGCGCGACATCGTGCTGTCGTCACGAGCCTGGCATGACCTCAGCAAGGTCAATCAATGGGTCAATGAGACCGTCAAGCCGATGACTGACCTTGAGCATTGGGGTGTCGTCGAGCGCTGGAACTACCCCGACGACGGCTACGGCGATTGCGAAGATTATGTGCTGCTCAAACGGCGCATGCTGATGGAAGCCGGCTGGCCGCGCGAGGCGCTGTTGATCACCGTCGTGCGCGACAAGAAAGACGAAGGCCACGCCGTGCTGACGGTCGTGACCACCCGCGGCGACTTCATCCTCGACAACGAGGTGAACCAGATCGTGTCGTGGAACATGACCGGCTACCGCTTCGTCAAGCGGCAGTCGCAGTCGGATCCGAACACGTGGGTCGCCTTGGGCCCTTCGCGCCTCTCGCCGCCGACAGTTTCGGCCCGCTGAGTGCCTGAACGAGAAAGAAGGAAAACGCGTCCCCGGTCACGTCCCCACCCCTCCCCGTCCCCAGACCGGGTTCGCGCGCGGCCGGCCTCCCCCAGGGCCGGCCGCACCCTTTTTCAGCCGATCCGCTTGAGTCCCTTGGCGTATTGCCGCGAGCGCCGCACGTAAATGTCGGCGCCGCCACGGATCATGTCGGCGGCCTTTTCGTCGAGCGTGCGGATGGCGCGCGCCGGCGCGCCCACGATCAGCGAATTGTCGGGAAAGGTCTTGCCTTCGGTGATCACCGCACCGGCGCCGACCAGGCAATTGCGACCGAGCTTGACGCCATTCATCATGATCGCCCCCATGCCGACTAGGCTCTCGTCGCCGATGATGCAGCCGTGCAGGATGACGTTGTGGCCGATTACGCAATCACGGCCGATCACCATGGGAAAGCCCGGGTCGGTGTGGAGCGTAGCGTTGTCCTGGATCTGCGAGCGCTCGCCCAGCTCAATCCATTCGTTATCGCCGCGCAGCACCGCACCGAACCACACGCTCGACGCGCGCTTGAGCCGCACGCGCCCGATCAGCGTCGCAGTTTCCGCTACCCAGTAGTCGCCGTCATCGGGAAATTCCGGCTTCTCGCCGTCAAGCTCGTAAATAGGCATTGGACCTCCCTTTCTTGGAGATCACCATCGCAATCGTCGATCAAAATGGAAAGAGCGGTCAGGCGAGCAGTAGTCCGCAGGCCTGCAGGCTCATGACCAGCACCAGCCCGGACATCAGGCTCCAAAAGCCGGCGATCAGGGTGGCCATGAACACGAATTCGAAGCGGCGGCCTTCCAGCCGGCGGCCCAAGAGCGTGTTGCGCATGATCAGGAAAGGCGCCGACAGCATCAGCACCGGCACCATGGCGAAGGCCGCCGCGCTCGGCCCGGTGCTGAGCGCGCTGAAGCTCGGCAGCCGGCTGGTGATGAGCCTATGCGCGGAGGCGATGAGCCCGGCGACGGCAAAGCCGAGCGCCAGCGCCAGCAGCATTTGGGCAGATTGCGGCGTCATGGCAGGACCTCACGCGGAACTGCCACCATCATCGCAAAGTCAGGGGCCGGCGCCAGCAAATCCTTAATGAAAGGTTAATGCCGAAACCTGTGCCCCAGGGCTGCCGCACCGCTCGTGTCATAATCGCGGGCGATTCGGACGCGAAGGACGTGACATGGCTTATTCCCCGGCAGCTCACCGACACGGCTCGCGCGGCACCCGCCGGCGCGGCGCCGGCCACGGTCCGCTTCTGGGGCCCCTGCTCGTATTCTGCGGTGTCCTGCTGGTCGCTGCTGGCTATGTGGCCTATGTGCTGTGGCCACGCTGGCCGGAGGTGCCGGTTTCACTCGACGCACCCGCGCTGCCGATCGTGGTGGCGGGCGAGACCTTCAACATCGAGCCGGCGGCGATCCGCCAGGCAATCGAGCGCCACGCCGGTCAGCAGCGGCGTGTCGACCTCGTCTATCTATGGCCCTCGCTCAAGCCGCCCGACCCGGCCATCAAGCCGAAACCGGGCGCTCCGCTCGATCCCGACAAGCGACTGTTCGCGACCATCGCCGTCAGCGACGGTGCGCTGCCGCTGCCGGATCGTCTGAAGGAGATTTATCCGCGCTATCTCGCGACGCAGATCTCGGAAGGAGCGCCCGGCCTGACGCTGCGTCCCTTCCGCGACGACACGCCCTATAAAGACGAGGAACTGGCGTACGAAACGCAGGCGCCGGAGCATTTCCTCGCGCGCTGCACGCGCCACGGCGTCACCAACAACGGCAATTGCCTGTTGGAGCGGCACATCGGCGGAGCCGAGATAACCTTCCGCTTCCCGCGTGATTGGCTGAAGGACTGGCGCGGCGTCGCGGCCGGCATCGACAAGCTCTTGGCGCGGCTGCATCCGAAGTCTTGACCGTGGTGGCCGGGCTTACCCCAGCCATCGCACTTATCGGCACACTGCCGCGCCAAATGAAATCGCCGGGACGAGCCCGGCGATGACAAATTCAGACGATCGTCGCGATCCGCTCACTGCTCGACAAGATCCACATCCAGGATCGGCAATTCGAGAATATAGGAGCGCCGGCCCTTCTCGTTCTCGACGAACAGCACCGCGATGAATTCGTCGCCCAGATAGGCTTCCAACGAATCCATCTTTTTCGGCCGTGTCACCACGCGCAGCTGGTCGTTGCCAAAGCGGGCACGCAGGTAATTGGTGAGCGCCGGCACCGGCTGGATCGACGGATCGTTGCCGAGCTGGATCACCATGCGAAAATTATAGGAGCGCTCGCCCTCGTCCTCGTCCGCCGACAATTCGCCGAGATCGTCTTCGCCGATAAAGACCTCCGCCAAATCGTTCTTCTTCGGCACCACGCGGATCTGCGGATTGCCGAAAAGTTTCTTCAAATAGGCGTCGAGCTGCCTGACTTCCTGGACGTTCAATGAGCCGTTCCTTCTATCGTGTAGGCTCTCCTAGCCCGATTGAACGTCCGGGTGCAAGCCCGCGCATGATCCCGAAAAGCTCGTCCTCGACGAGATCGGGGATGGGTACCGGTTTTCGGACAAGATCATGCGCAAACGAAGACTATCCGTCGAGCATGACGCCGTACAGCATCTGGTCCATCACGCGCGAAGGCTCGGGGCAGCCGGCCTCGCCCACCACTTTGGCCGGCACGCCGGCCACCGTGGTGTTGTGCGGCACCGGCTTGATCACCACCGAGCCTGCGGCGATGCGCGCGCAATGGCCGACTTCGATATTGCCGAGGATCTTGGCGCCAGCACCGATCATCACGCCGTGGCGGATCTTGGGATGACGGTCTTCGTGCTCCTTGCCGGTGCCGCCGAGGGTGACGTCGTGCAGGATGGAGACGTCGTCCTCGATCACCGCAGTCTCGCCCACCACTAGGCCGGTAGCGTGATCAAGGAAGATGCCGCGGCCAATCCTCGCGGCCGGATTGATGTCGCACTGGAATACGACCGAGGAACGGCTCTGCAGATAGAGCGCGAAATCCTTGCGCCCTTTGCGCAGCAGCCAATGCGCCAATCGGTGCGTCTGGATGGCGTGGAAGCCCTTGTAATAAAGAACCGGCTCGATGAAGCGGTTGGTGGCCGGATCGCGGTCGGCAATCGCCACGATATCGGCGCGGAAAGCGTCGCCGATGGTCGGCTCGTCCTCGAGCGCATCGGCATAGGCTTGGCGGATCAATTCGCCGGAAATGTCGCCGTGGTCGAGCCGCTGGCTGACGCGATGGGTGATTGCGCCTTCCAGCGTGTCATGGTGCAGAATGTGCTCGTAGATGAAGGCAGCGAGCTCCGGCTCCTTATGAACGATGTTCTCCGCCTCGTGGCGGATGCGCGCCCAAACCGGGTCGACCTTGTCGAGGGTCTTGGAGGCTTTCGTCTGAACCTGGGCCATGGCTTTCGTTCTCCCGGCGCCTCTTGCGCCAACTCCCCTTCAGCTTTGAATTCTAACCCAAAATCGGCCGTGCCGCGAGGCCGGTCCGGCACTCCCTGCGGCCGGGCGCCCCCGATAGTTAAGGACGATCCTTAAGAAATTCGAGCACCCCGGCTTTGAACAGGCGGTCGCCGACCGCCAGCATGTGATCGCGTTCCGGGA
>JAKAMD010000185.1 GCA_021823875.1 Pseudomonadota bacterium
CGGTCGAGCCGTTCGCCAAATTTCTTGCGCGCTTCAAGAATTATCTGCACCGCGTCGAGCAGGTCATGGGCGGGCTTCTGGTGCTGACCGGCATCGCCTTCCTCACCGGCACGATCAACCAGATGAGCGTGTGGTTGCTGGAATTGTTCCCGGCGCTGGGAAAGATCGGGTGAGACGCATAAAGCGGGCGCAGAAATCGGGTCGCGCGAACAGGGTGTGACCGATAGGTCCGTGGGCATGCAATAGGAGGCATGTCATGGACTTTCGCTTGCGTGGATTGCCCTGGGACTCCTTCGCTCCCTTGTTCGAAATGACCGACGATGAACTTCGCCGCTGCGGCAGCCGGCGTCTGATCGCGGCTGCAGGCTCGATTTATCCGTGCCGGGTGAGCCTCATGGATGCGGCGCCGGGCGAGGAGGTTCTGCTGACGAACTTCGCCCACGTGCCCGAGGCCGCGACGCCCTACCGCTCAGTCGGCCCGATCTTTGTGCGCCGCGGCGCGGGCGAGATGTTCGACCGCGTCAACGAGGTGCCGTCAGCGGCGCTCGACCGTACATTGTCGCTGCGCGCCTACGATGCCGACAACATGATCTCAGACGCGCGTCTTGCCACCGGGCGTGATCTGCTTGCGGCTGTCCGGGAGCAATTCGCGACGGTGCCGGTCGCCTATGTCCACGTCCATCACGCCGCCTACGGCTGCTACCAGTTCCGGGTCGACCCAGTCTGAGGCGGTGGCCAACTCGGCGCAAAAAAGAAGCCCGCCAAAACCGGCGGGCTTCTCGTTATTCGGTGCGTTCGCTGACGCTTATTCCACCTCGGCGTATTTGCCGTCTTTGCCCCACTTGTAGAAGACGTAGTCGAGTTTGGTGATGTCACCCTTCTTGTCATAGGAGATCGGGCCGAGCACGGTGTCCCACGTGCCCTTGTGAATCTCGGCGGCGACCTTCTTGGGATCGGTGGTGCCGGCCTTCTTGGCGGCTTCCGTCCATATCTGGACGGCGGCGTAGGTGTAGAGCGTGTAGCCCTCCGGGTTGATGCCCTTGGCCTTGAAGCGTTGCACCACCGCGGCGGCGGTCGGGCGCTTGGTCGGATCGGGGCCGAAGGTGAACATCATCCCGGCGCCGGCGTCGCCTGTGATTGACCAGAACTCCTGCGTGGCGATGGCATCGCCCGAGATCATCTGCGCCTTCATGCCTTGCGCGCGCATCTGGCGCAGGATGAGGCCTGCTTCGGTGTGGTAGCCGCCCACATAGACGACGTCGATCGACGCCGCTTTCATACGCGACACAAGCGCGTTGAAATCCTTCTCGCCCGCGGTGTAGGCCTCGTACATCTTTTCTTTCACGCCGGCCTTGTTGAGCGCCGCCTTGGTCTGATCGGCGAGGCCCTTGCCGTATGTGGACTTGTCCTGAAGGATCGCGATGTTCTTACCCTTGTATTTCCGGGCAATATAGTTGCCGGCGACCTGGCCTTGCTGGTCGTCGCGGCCGCAGACGCGGAACGTGTTCCACAGACCGCGCTCGGTGAACGTCGGATTGGTCGAGGCGGGCGTGATCTGCAGGATGCCGGCATCGGCATAGACGTCAGAGGCTGGAATCGATGAGCCCGAGCAGAAGTGGCCGATCACGACCGGCACGTTGGCGTTGGCCAGCTTTTCGGCCACCGAGCGTGCCTGCTTCGGGTCGCAGGCGTCGTCCTCGATGTCCATCTTGATCTTCTTGCCGAGCACACCACCGGCCTTGTTGATGTCCTCGATGGCGAGCGTGGCGCCGTTCTTGAACTGCTGACCGAACGACGCGTACGACCCGGTCAGCGGTCCGGCCACGCCAATCGTGATGTCCTGCGCTGAAGCCGCGCCGGCAAGCGCCAGCGACAGGCCGGCCGCCAGTCCAATTCGTCGCAACGTATCCATGAGTTGTTCCCTTCAACAAGGTAGGACGTCGGCGGGCCAGCGGCCCGCAGTGAAACGAAAATCGAGGCTCTATTGTCTCAGAATTTGCGCGGATGTCATCACCCGGCGCATTGTTCCTAAGGTGAATTTTCGTCCAACAGCCGCTTCTTTTCGCGCCACCCGAACGGACTGGTACGCTCGTAGAGCCAGGGATATTGCCGTGTCATCTGGTTGGTGCGGGTGCGCCGGAACGAAATCGAGGCCGCCGCGATCACGTAAATCGTGTCCGTCAGGTAGGACTCCAACGCCAGGATGTGGGCCGAGAACAGCGCGAAGTGTAGGAACCGCACGCCGGCGCCGAGCAGAAGCATGTAGATGATGACGTACCAGTAGGGCCGCCAGGTCAAAGCGATGGCGCGGCCGGCCAGCGCTGCGGCGCCGCCGCCGATGATGCCGGTCACGGACAGGATCTGCAGCCAGGACTCGGTGGCATAGAGCGGGGTCATGGTCGGTGCTGCCTCATCCTCAATGCCGTCCGCCTTCGAGGTAGGCGGCGCGCACTTCCGGCCGCTGCAGCAATTCGCGTCCCGGCCCCGACAGGGTGATCAGGCCGTTGACCATGACATAGCCGCGATGCGCCAGCTTGAGCGCATGGAAGGCGTTCTGTTCGACCAGGAACACGGTGAGCTTCTCGCGCTCGTTGAGTTCGCGGATGGCGTCGAAGATCTGCTTGACCAGCAGCGGCGCCAGACCGAGCGAGGGCTCGTCGAGCAGCAGCAGACGCGGCCGGCTCATCAGCGCCCGGCCGATCGCCAGCATCTGCTGTTCGCCGCCCGACAGCGTGCCGCCGCGCTGGTGCACGCGCTCCTTCAGGCGCGGGAACAGCCGGAACACGCGCTCGAGGTCTTCCTCGAAATGGGCATTGTCGGTGACGGTCGCCCCCATCTGCAGGTTCTCCATCACCGTCATGCGGCCGAAAATGCGGCGGCCTTCCGGCGACTGGGCGATGTTCAGCCGGGCGATCTCGTGCGCAGGCATGCCGGTGATGTCGCGGCCTTCGAACAGCACCTGGCCCTCGCGCGGGCGCGGGTCGCCGAAGATGGTCATCATCAGCGTCGACTTGCCGGCACCGTTGGCGCCGATCATGGCGACGATCTCGCCGGCGTGGATGTCGAGATCGATACCCTTGAGCGCGATGATGTTGCCGTAATAAGTCTTCACCCCGCGCACCGCGAGCATCGGAGTGTTACCAGTCGTTGCGGATGGCGCGTTCACAGGCCGGCCTCCGCTTCGGCGGTCTCGATCTCCTCGTCGGCGACGCCGAGATAGGCGCCGACGACCTTGGGATCGTCGCGCACGGCTTGCGGCGCGCCGTCGGCGATCTTGACGCCGTAGTCGAGCACGACGATGTGGTCGGAAATCTCCATGACCACCGACATGTCGTGCTCGATCAGCAGGATCGAGACGGCGTGCTGGGTGCGGATGAACAGCAGGAGCTCGTTGAGCTCGGCGCTCTCGCGCGCATTGAGGCCGGCGGCCGGCTCGTCGAGGCACAACAGCACCGGGTCGGCGCACATGGCGCGCGCCACCTCGAGCCGGCGCTGCGCGCCATAGGGCAGCGACCCGGCCGGATCGTCGGCGCGCTCAAGAAGGCCGATGCGGTCGAGCCAGTAGCGCGCCTTGTCCTTGGCCGCTTGTTCGGCGCTGGCAAAACCGGAATAGCCGAACAGGCCGAGCACGGTCATGCCGGAGGCGCGCATCAGCGGATTGTGCTGCGCCACCATCAGGTTCTCGAGCGCCGTCATGCCCTGGAACAGGCGGATGTTCTGGAAGGTGCGGGCGACGCGCGCGAACTTGTTGATGCGGAAGTCGAACAGGCGCTCGAGCAGATAGACCGAGCCGTCGGCGTGCATCAGCTTGAGCATGCCGACAGTCGGCTTGTAGAAGCCGGTGATGCAATTGAAGACGGTGGTCTTGCCGGCACCGTTGGGGCCGATCAAGGCGGTGATGGCGCCGCGCTTGGCGTTGAAGGAAACGTCATCGACCGCGACCAGGCCGCCGAAGCGCATGGTCAGGTGCTGCACGGCCAGGATGGTGTCGGTGGCGGCGTCAGTCATGACGGGCGCGCCTCCACGACCAGGATTTAGCGCGGGCCCGTCGGACATCCTCGGCGTCGACTTCCTTGGGACTGCGCAGGAACACCGAGGGCGTGCGGGTCGCCACCAGCCCGCGCGGGCGCCAGATCATGATCAGCACCATGGCTAGCCCGAACACCAGCATACGGAAGGTGGCGAACTCGCGGAACAGTTCGAAGCCACCGAGCATCACCGCGGCGGCGACCGCCACGCCGATCTGCGAGCCCATGCCGCCCAGCACCACGATCGCCAGCACCATGGCGGACTCGGTGAAGGTGAAGCTTTCCGGCGAGATGAAGCCCTGACGGGTGGCGAAGAACGAGCCGGCGAAACCGGCGAACATCGCGCCCATGGCGAAGGCGGTGAGCTTGGTATTGGTGGTGTTGATGCCGAGCGAGCGGCAGGCGATCTCGTCCTCGCGCAGCGCTTCCCAGGCGCGGCCGATCGGCAAGCGGCGCAGTCGGATGGTGACGAAATTGGTGACCAGCGCCAGCACCAGGATCAGGTAATAGAGAAACACGATGCGGTGCGTGAACGAGTAGTGCAGGCCGAAAGTGTGCGCGAAACCGCCGGGCTCGTTGTTGAAGGGCAGGCCGAAAAAGCTCGGGCGCGGGATGCCGCTGATGCCGTCGGGGCCGTGGGTCAGCGTCTGGAAGTTCAACAGCACCAGGCGAATGATTTCGCCGAAGGCCATGGTGACGATGGCGAGATAGTCGCCGCGCAGCCGCAGCACCGGAAAGCCGAGGATGATGCCCCAGAACGAGGCCAGGATGCCGGCGAGCGGCAGGCAGATCCAGAACGAGAAGCCGAAATGCTCGGCCAGGAGCGCGTAGGAATAGGCGCCGACGGCGTAGAAGGCGACATAGCCGAGATCGAGCAGGCCGGCCAATCCCACCACGATGTTCAGGCCCCAGCCCAGCATCACGTAAGTGAGGATCATGATGCCGAGATCGAGCATGTAGCGGTTTTGGTAGAAGATGATCGGTACGATGAGTGCGAAAACGAGCAACGCCGGTGCCGCCAGCTTCGGCAGGATCTGCAGGGGCGCGGTCAACGCCGGCGGCACCAGTGATCGCAGTTCGATCTGGCGCTCGCCGAGGATCAATTCGCGCGCCAGGGTGCTGACGAAGACGATCCCCACCATGATCGCCAGCAGGCCGGGCCGGCCTTCGAGAAAGAGTGCGCCATTGGAACCGGTGTGCGTTCGCACGCCGATCATGAGCGAGAACAGGCCGAAGGCGACCAGTGCGGCAAGCAGCGCGCGCTTGAGCGCACTGACCAGGTCGAAGCGGGCTTTAGAGCTCGGAGTGGACAAGACCGACACGCCGTTACGCTCGCCTTAGACCTTTTCCACTTCCGGCCGGCCGAGAATGCCGGTCGGCAGGAAGATCAATACGATGACCAGGATGGAGAAGGCTGCCACGTCTTTGTATTCGATGGAGAAATAGGCCGACCAGAAGGTCTCGATCAGGCCGATCAGGAGGCCGCCCAGCATGGCGCCCGGCAGCGAGCCGATGCCGCCGAGCACTGCGGCGGTGAAGGCTTTCACGCCGGCGACGAAGCCGATGTAGAAGTCGATCACCCCATAATAGAGCAGGTGCATGATGCCGGCGACCGCGGCGAGCGCTGCGCCGATGATAAACGTGTAAGAGATGGTGCGGTTGACATCGACACCGAGCAGCGAGGCCATCTTGAGGTCCTGCTCGCAGGCGCGCATGTCGCGCCCGAGCCGCGTGCGCGCGACCAGCCAGGAGAACACGCCCATCAGCACCACGGTGGTGACCACCACCATGATCTGCACGTTGGAAAGCTGCACGGTGAAGCCGCCTTTGTGCGTCAGCGTGAAGCCGCCGGTGATCAGCGGCGGCAGCGGCTTGACGCGGGCGCCTTGCACCACCTGCGCGAAGTTCTCCAGCGCGATCGACATGCCGATGGCGGAGATCAGCGGGGCGAGACGGAAGGACTGGCGCAAGGGGCGGTAGGCGACGCGCTCGACGGTCCAGCCGTAGAGCGCGGTCAGCGCCATGGCGACCAGCAGCACCAGGAAGAGGGCGAGCGGGACCGCGGTGATGCCGATGGCGACCAGGCAGAGGAAGGTGATCAGGGCAATAAAGGCACCGATCATGAAGATGTCGCCGTGGGCGAAATTGATCATGCCGATGATGCCATAGACCATGGTGTAGCCGATGGCGATGAGGCCGTAGATGGCGCCGAGCGTTACGCCATTGATCAATTGCTGGAGGAAATATTCCATGCGTCCCCTTCTTTCCGCATGGCTGCCCGGCCGACAACCGTGATGCCCCATAAAGGCTTAACAGGGCCCGGCGGCAGCGGCAACGACCGAGCGCGGGCATGTTGGCAGGTGGGCCGGCGTCGCCGGGAGCCCGCATTTTCAGCCGCCTGGGCCGGGTTGGAGCGCCCGGCGAATGCATTGGCCAAGGCGGCCGCCTCGCTTATGCTGGGCGCCATGCCGAGCTCGTCCGCGCTGCCGCTGTTCCACCTGTACGGCGATCCGCCGGATGACTCGGCGTTTGATTTTATCCACATCGAGACCATCGCCTCGCGCTCCTCGGTGCACGACTGGACCATCCGCGCGCATCGCCACCGCAACCTGTTCCAGGTGCTGCTGATCGAGAAGGGCGGCGGCGAAATGAGCTTCGAGGCGGCGACCATGCCGTTTTCGGCACCGGCCGCCATCCTGGTGCCGGCCACCACCGCGCACGGCTTCCGCTTCACGCCGCAGGTCACCGACGGCTGGGTGGTGAGCTTCACCGAGGACGTGGCCGATGCGCTCGGCGACCAGTCCGGCGAAGCGCTGGCGCGGCTGAAGGCGCTGGCGGCCGACCCGCTGCTGCCGCTCGCCGATGCTTCGGAGGCCAAGCGCCTGTCGGCGCTGTGCGTGGAACTCGACGAGGAGAGCTCGCTGGCGCGCGAGGGC
>JAKAMD010000186.1 GCA_021823875.1 Pseudomonadota bacterium
AGGCGCGTGAAGTAGCTATGGGCTCATGCGCGCAGGACAGACGCGCTGGTAGATGATATCGCTGCGGTGACGCTGCGGTGACGAAAGCAAAGCGCCGCTTCGGATGAGACGTCACGCAAGGTCGGCGCGTCGTCTTCCGTTTTGGAATTTTTTCGATCGCTTGCGCCAGATCAAGGCGCTGCGGAACAACCCTGCATAGGAAACCGTATGCTCGGATTTAGATCGTAGTCGGCTTGGCTGCGAATGCTCCGCGCGGCTGGGCCGTGGGAGGTTGTCATGACAACTTTCAGCCTGCGGCGCGCGCTTGCTGCGTTTTGTTTCGCATCAATCTTGTTGGTTTTACCGGCGACTTTGCTGCAGACGCTGGCGCAAGAGGCGCCTTTGCAGCCCGGCGAGGCCTTCGTCACCCGTTTCGGCGGCACCGTGACGGCACCCGCACCCGGTGGCAATCCCGTCGTTACGCTCGACCTCAACGGCACGGTCGGCAGCATCATCGACCTGCGACAACCTGGCGCACCGCCGCGGGGTGAGCATTGGATCGACGAGCCGCAGCGCAAGCCGGTCACCGCCAGCCAAGTTGGCCAAGTCTTCGGCGTTGCCATCGACGACGAAGCTGCACCGAATATTTATCTGGCGGCGACGTCCGCCTTTGGCCTGCATCGTACCGCCGACAATGCACAATGGCTGCCGGGCCTATGGGGGCAGGGCGGCGGTCCGGGCACGATCTATCGGCTCGACGCGGCGACCGGCTATGCGCCACGGATTTTCACCAACGTCACGCTCAATGGCCGCGCCAATGGCGGGCCGGCGCTTGGCGACCTCGCCTATGACAAGTGGCACAAGCAATTATTCGTCTCCGATTTGGAGACCGGCATGATCCACCGTCTGCGCACAAGCGACGCCGCCGATCTCGGCGTGTTCGATCACGGTGTGCAGGGCCGGGCGAATTTCAACGACGTGACCAGCGGACAACGCCGCCAGTTGCAGGCCATCCCGTTTGATCCTTCGTCGCGCCCGCATATCGCGGACTGCGCCGCCGGCAAGTTCGAGCTGACGCCGGCGTGCTGGAATTTCGCCGCCTCGGGCCGGCGCGTATGGGGTCTTGCCGTGCATGCCGATCCGTTTGGCCAAAGCGTACGGCTCTATTACGCGGTGTGGAGCGGACCGGCGTTCGGTCAGCAAGCGTGGAACCAGGCGGCCGACGACGACAAACGCAATGCCGTGTGGTCGGTACGGCTGACCCAGGACGGTAATTTTGACCTTTCGGATGTGCGCCGCGAATTCCTGCTGCCCGACTTCTTCAGTAAGCCGGAGGACATCGCGCGCGCTGGCTACAGCCAGCCGGTGAGCGACATCAAATTCGCCGAGTGCGGCGAGCGGCCGATCATGTTGCTGGCCGAACGCGGCGGCATTCGCAATCTCGGACTGGCCGCGGAAAATCCCTTCGCCACGCCGCATGAGGCGCGCGCCTTGCGTTACGAACTCGGTCAAAACGGCGCCTGGCAACCGGTCGGCCGCTATGACGTCGGCTTCTACGACCGCAAGAACGAGGGCCCGCCCTATATCCGCGCCAATTGCTCGGGCGGTGTGGCTTTCGGGCTCGGCTATAACACCAATACCTGGATAGCGGACCCGGCAAAGCCCGACCAATATGTCTGGATGACGGGTGACGCGCTGTGCTCACCCGAGGGACCGTGCAATCTGCCGGGAGCAGAGCAGAACCAGGCGGGCGCGCCTGCACCGTCGGGCGAGCAAGCGCAGCCGGCCTCGGCGACGGCCGAGGGGCAGCCCGATGACTCGCAGGTGCACGGCGTGCAAGGCCTGGCGGAAAATCTGTTCGAAGAGATCCTGCCCGCCTCGGCCACCGCGCCTTATCCGGCCACGGGCAATGCCAGTCCGGGCGCCGGCCTCGATCAATCCTACCTGATCGACACCGACATCAATGTCGATGCCACCGGGGCGCTGATAGAGAAAGAGCTCATGGAAAACGACACCACCAAGATCGGTGCCATTGCGATCTATCAAGTCTGCGCGCGTCCGCTCGATTACCGGCCGCCGCAGACGTTCCTGCTGCCGCCGCCACCGCCCTTCCCGGGCTGGTTGCCGCTGCATTTCCGCTTTGGCTCGCACAATCCGGTGCTCAGCCATAACCGCTTCCACTCGCACAATACGTTCTGGAGCCACAGCCGGATCGGCTCGCACAATCCGGCCTGGAGCCATAACCGGTTCGGCTCGCATTCGCGCACGCTGAGCCATAACCAGCGCGCCTCGCATGCCAGGGCAAGCAGCCACTGGCGGATCGGCTCGCATAACACGCGGCTCAGCCACAACCGGTTCGGTTCGCACAACGCGGCGCAGAGCCATGCGCGCACCGGATCGCACAATGCGCGGCTCAGTCACAGCCGGCTCGGCTCGCACAGTCTGCAACTGAGCCATTCGCGGCTCGGTTCGCATACCGCCTCGCTGAGCCACAGCCGGACGGGTTCGCACAATGTGCGGCTGAGCCACAGCCGCACCGGCTCGCACAGCACCGCGGCGAGCCGCGGCGGCCACAGCCCCAACCTGTCGCATAGCCGCGCAGCCAGCCGCACTCTGGGGCACCGCCCGGTCGGCAGCCACAGCACGCAGGCCAGCCGCGGGACAAAACATAGCGTTGCCGCCAGCCGTGGCACGCGGCACAGCGTTGCAGCGAGTCGGGGCACGCGGCACAGCGTCGCTGCAAGTCGGGGCACCCGGCATAGTGTCGCCGCCAGCCGGGGTACGATCCGGCACCACAGCACGGTCGCCAGCCGAGGGACGACCCGACATCACAGCACGGCTGCGAGCAAGGGCACGCGCAAGCAGCACGATACGCGCATATCGCGTCAGCAAATCCGATGAGGCGCTGGCGGCGCGAGCGAGGGAGGCATTGTTGATGCAATCTTGCAGTCCTGCAGGGGGCGGCGCGTGGCGATGCCGCGCGGCGCTCCTGGTACTGATGCTCGCCTGCAGCGCGCTGCCGGCGGCCGCCGGCGAGCGGCCGGAACTCTACACCAATCAAAGTTATGTGGAGGATGCCACGCGCACGGAGGCACTTCCGCTCAACGACCCCAAGGCGATGTTCGCTTTCGTGCTCGGCAGCCTGCCTGATCGGGTCAAGGTCTACCCGACCGAGAACTATTATTACTTCAGTTTCGTCAACCGCCATTCGCGCTATGCCGGCAATATCCGCCTGGATGTGGTCGACCGCGCGCGCGGCAAAGTGCATTTCGCCTATTACAGGGATTTGGCGGAGTGGAAGGACGAGGATCCGATCGTGCACGTCATTCTGGGCAAGGAGCAGGGCGTGCAGGTGGAGAAACTGGACCCGCTTAGGTATCGCATTTCCTATGCGGGCAAGAGCGTCGTCTTCGAACTGAACGATCTGTCGCACATCAAGCCGCCGGCTGGGATCATCGGGGCCGACGAGGTCTATCTCGGTCCGATCTTCGACGAGTCGGCGATCCGGTTTTTCCTCGTTTACGATCGCAAACTGAAGATTTTTCATTATGTGCTCGACGAGACGATCGAAGTGGCGGACCAGTTCAAGCGTGCCGCCAGCTCGGATCGGATCCTGATCGGTCAGCGCACCGGCTTTGCCTTCTACGTCGACAAAGAGCTCAAGCGGAAAATCCTGATCGGCGTCTTCGAGGCGAATGCGCGGATCAATAATTACTTCGACGGGCCGTTCGATCAGCTGCCCGACAATTTCATCAAAGGGGAAGAGTTGCGCACCGCGATTCTGGCGGTCGAGCCGAGTCTCAAGGGACAGATCGATCGCTATGGCATTTCGCCGGGCGGCGAGGACCGCTACATGATCAGCCCCTACCGCTACTACCGGACCGAAGCCGACCTGATGGTGTTTGACACTTGCGCCACCAGCAAGGAGCTTGCGCGCGCTCTCTACGAGGCGTGCTTCGTGTTCGACGGCGACGACGAGGGCAACGGCACCTTGCGGGCGCTCACGGTCCAGGCATCGGCGGTCAAGAAGCGCAGCAGGGTACAGCGAAAGCATCATTAAACCATGATCGCGGTACGAAACACAGCTGCTGCTTTGAAGCGCTTCCCGCTCTTGGGTCTCGGCTTGGGCCTCGGCTTGGCGATTCTGTTGTGGCTGCTGACGCCATCCGCGAGTTCCGCGTTCGGCTATTGGACCTGCGCGGGCGCGAGTTGGGTCGCGGTCGGCAAGCCGGACTATCCCATGCCGATCAAGACCTGTGGCTCCAAGCTGGAAATACCAGGCATGCAAGAGGCCTGCGAAAAGGTCGGCGGCCGTTGGGGCCCGGCCGGTCTGTTCCCGCGCCCGATCTGTAGGATGCCGACGCGGGATGGGGGGCGGGTTTGCGGCGATACTGGGGAGTGCGAAGGCTATTGCCTGGCGGCGCTGACGCGCGCGCAATTCGATCTGGTCATGAGATGGCGGGGCGGACAGCAGAAGCTGCCGATCCTCGGCAAATGCACGCCCCATGTCCCCGTGTTCGGCTGCATGGCCATTGTCCGGCAGGGGGTCGTGACCGGGATCATGTGCCGCGATTAGCGGACGCAACTATCGTGGCGCAGGGCTTGGTGTCGGTCTTGGCGTGAAGGCCATGAACCGCGCGGTGCAGATTGCCGATTTTTCATGATCGAAGCGCGGTTATCCGGAATTTACGGCGGCAGAACAGAACTTTACATTCGGGGTCCACGCTGGCGCCCTACAACTCTCGTTCTGAATGGACGAGGGTTTTTGCATGAAGGCGATGGCCATGGCGATAGCACTGCGTGTCGGCGAGAGCGGCTTCGCCAACGGGTGCCGTAAGGTCGGCGACGCGATCGATTATGTCATCCCGATCGTGCTTTTTGTTATTGTCGTCGCCAGCCTGGGTTCGATTGCGCTCGGCTTCGTGCAGTAAGCGCGCGCCAGCGCGCTGCAGGATGCGCTACTCAAAAATCGGCTGATGCAGTGCAGCACGAGCGTGCGCCGTTGTACGGCCTTCGCGCCTGCAAAAATGATTTCGCAATGCACTAATTAGGTCAACGCATTTGCCTGATACAGGTCAATGCAATTTTCAAATCAGGTCGAATGATGCCGCGGCCTGATGCACCAGCTCAAAGTGCGGGCATTCATTCCAATCCACTCTGACGATGGGGCCCTTTTGCGCGCCCCGCATTCTTGCTTCGAAGCTAATCGGGCGAAGGGAAACGCCATGCGCACGCATGCATCAGGAGAAATTCCATCGCTGTCCGCACCGATGGTGTGTACGTGTCCCGCCTGCAAGCACCTGATGTTCTATAAAGGTGCCGAGCCGTGGACGCTGATGTACGAGCACCAGCTCGATCGTTACACGTTCGAATGCGGCCAATGCGGCTATGTCATGGCCCAGATCGTCGACGAAGAGCAGTCATAAGCCGTCGTGCGGCGTTTTCGGCGCGTCACGTGAGCAAAATCGGCAGTTCGGAACGCCGGGACCATTACCCGCGCGGCCGGGTGGGTGCTGGTCTTTTCTGCAAATTTTAACGATTTTGCGGGCGAAATAGTTGCAATGTCCCGCTATCCGTAGGCGCCATGACGATTGCCAGTTCGATCGCCCTGTCCGGAATGAACGTCGCGACGCTGCGCCTGCAGGTGTCGGCCAGCAACGTGGCGAATTCGCTGTCGGACGGCCCGCTGCCCGGCGCGGCCAATGTGGCGGGCTATCCGAGCGCCTATGTGCCCCAACGCGTCGACCAGGTCGCTACCGGCGACGGTGGCACAAGCGCGACGGTCCGCACGGTGTCGCCGTCCTATGTGACGGCCTACGACCCAAACGCGCCCTATGCCGATGGCAACGGCCTGGTCGCGGAGCCCAATGTCGACCTGACCAGCGAGATCGTGCAGCAGATGGTGGCGCGCTACAGCTTCGCCGCCAATGCCGCGGTGCTGCGGACCGATATGAAGACCACGGCGACGCTGCTCAATACGACGGCGTGAGGCGGCTTACGCGCGGTGCGACCGGCGAGGCCCAGCAGAATTTTTTGCCGCGCGTGCGCGCCTTCGCCGGCCGGAAGTGAAATAAGCCCTTGAAACGCAGAGAATAAATTCTTGGGCTGCCGGCGCGAAAATTTTCAAGAAAATCCTAGGAACATATTGACAGCGTAACGCTGCTCGGCTAGGGTTCAGGCATGCTCCACAATTGCGCGAGGGACGGAAGCTGGCGGACCGCACCGCCTGCGGCGCCTGCGCGGGGAAGCGATTGCCAAGAGCGAAACGATCGTTCCGCGCCGGTTACCGCCGGCGCCGGTCACGCGAAGTCTTCTTAATTGTGCCGCTTCGGCGGAATGGCCGGTTCGAGCCTGGCCATGAGCACCTGCCATAGGACCGTTTTTATAATCGGGATCGCCGAGTCTTGCCGCCGAACGGCAGCCCGTCGATGACAGGAACATCATGTTCGATCGTCTCAAGAACCTGCTCCGCGCGCCGGAGCACAAGGCCTCGCGCGCGGCGCGGCTGATCGCGTTCGAAAGCGGCGGGCGCGCGCGCTGGACGCCGCGCGACTATGCGGCGCTGGCGCGCGAAGGTTACGGCAAGAACGCCATCGTCTATCGCGCGGTGCGGCTGATCGCCGAGAGCATCGGCGCGCTCACCTTCCTGCTCTACGAGGGCAATGTCGAGCACGATACCCATCCGCTGCTCGATCTCTTGCACCGACCCAATCCGCGCCAGGATGGCGCCGCATTGATGGAGGCGATCGCCGCGCATCTCCTGCTCGCCGGCAATGCCTATATCGAGGCGGTCGGCCTCGCGGGCGAAGGCGGCGCGCAAGTGCGTGAGCTCTACGCGCTGCGCCCCGACCGCATGAAGGTGGTGCCGGGGCCGGACGGCTGGCCGCAGGCTTTCGATTATACGGTCAACGGCGCCGCCGTGCGCTTCGAGCAGAACGCGCCGCAGCCGCCGATCCTGCAGTTCACGCTGTTCAATCCGG